>JBHAES010000146.1:0-4601 GCA_041855725.1 Actinomycetota bacterium | reverse complement strand
CTCCTCGCGGGTGGCCTCGACCGGGTCGGGCCCGCGCTCGAAGTCGGTCACCTCGCCGTCGAGCAACGCCTTGGCGTACAGGCCCGCCTCGATCCGGCGGGCCAGCTCGACCTCCTCGGCAGCGGTCAGCAGCGGCGTCTTGGCGATCCCGTCCAGGTAGAGCCCCACGGCGTCCTTGCCATCGATGCCTTCGGTGCTCCGGGTGCGGTGGGTCGTCGTCGAAACCATGGGTGTCCTTCCTGTCAGACACCATTGGAACGTGTCGGGCGCCGGTCTGGATTCCCCCTCGGGCCCACTGTCGACCCTGAGCGGACCCGGAGGGTGGCATCAGGGACCGTGGTCTGACACCCCGACCCTCCCGTAGGAGGTGGTGGCGGACTGGCCCGGTCGCCGGGGCCGGTCGCCGGCTCAGCCGGACGCGTCGATCACCTGCTGGAAGGCCGCCCACGGGCGCTGCGAGAGGAGGGTGAACCGCACCAGCCCCAGTCCCTGGGGGTCCTCGGCCACGGCTCGGGCCGAGGCGACCGCCTCACGGGCCACGTCGTGCACCGACCACCCGTACGCGCCCGCCGACACCGCCGGGAGCGCCACGGTGGCGCACCCCAGCCCGACGGCCAGGCGCAGGCAGCTGTCGAACGCCGCCCGCAGCAGCGCCGGGTCGTCCTGGCCCTTGCCACGGTCGGGACCGACGGTGTGGATGACCCAGCGGGCCGGCAGGTCGAACCCCGGCGTGGCCACCGCCTCGCCGACGGGCAGCCCTTCCGGCAGCCGGGTGGCGCGCAGCTCGCGACAGGCCGCCAGCAGGCGCGGCCCGCCCGCCCGGTGGATCGCCCCGTCGACCCCGCCGCCGCCCAGCAGGGTCCGGTTGGCCGCGTTGACGACCGCGTCCACCTGCTGGGTCGTGATGTCTGCGATGACCGCCTCGATGCGCATGCTCGCCCCTCGTCGTCGTTGAGCAGCAGTATCCCGCGCAAGGACCGCGCCAAGACCCCGGACGTCACCTCTAGTGCGAATCATGATCATTAGCAGTTTCGCTTGAGCCACTGCTCAGCGGGGGATGAGCCCACGGCCACGCTGTCACGTCCAGGTCCCAGCCACCGACCGGAGGGGAACGAGAGATGAGCCACGAACCAGCGATACGACGTGACGGTGATCGGGGGCGGTGCCGCCGGGCTCTCGGCCGCGGTGCTCCTGGGCCGCGCCCGCCGACGCGTGGTCGTCGTCGACGACGGCGCCCCGAGGAACGCCCCCGCCGGGCACTCGCGCGCCTTCCTCACCCGTGACGGGTCGGCCCCGCAGGAGCTGCTGCGCCTCGGCCGCGCTGAGGCGCGCCGCTACGGGGTCGGCTTCATCGAGGCCACGGCTCGAACGATGCGGAGCGCAGGATCGAGCTGTCCGACGGGCGGGTGCTCACCACCCGGCGGGTGCTGCTCGCGTCCGGTCTGGTCGACGAGCTCCCCGAGATCGCCGGCCTCGCCCACGGGTGGGGCGTCGACGTCCTCCACTGCCCGTACTGCCATGCGTACGAGGCCGGGGACGGGCCGTTCGTGGTGCTCGGCGTCCACCAGGGCTCCGTCCACCAGGCCCTGCTGCTCTCCCGGTGGAGCTCGCGGGTCACCCTCGCGAGCGGCGGGCTCGAGCTGGGGACGGACGACCTCGCAGCGCTCGGCACCCGTGGCGTGCGCGTCGCCGCCGGGACGATCCGGCAGGTCGAGCGGGACGGCGAGCGACTCCTCGGGGTACGCGTCGGCGACGAGCTCGTTCCTGCGACCGCCGTGCTCGTGTCCCCGCGCCCGCGCCCCCGCGACGAGTGCCTCGACCGCCTCGACGTGCGCCGCACCGAGCCCGGCCTCGTCGAGACCGACGCCGACGGGTGCAGCAGCCTGCCCTGGCTCTTCGTCGCGGGCGACGCCGCCGACCCGCGCCACCAGCTCCTCGTCGCGGCGGGTGACGGTGCCCGGGTGGCCTTCGCGCTGCACAACCGGCTCGTCCACGCCGAGGCCCACGGCCACGACGGGTGAGCCCGCGCCGCCCGCCCCAGGATCCTGTGGCGCACCGCACGCGGGCGCCCCGTGTCACCGGCGGCAGGCACGTCGCCCGCGCCGGTGCTGGCGGCGGCGCCGGCGGGCGGGCCGCCCGGGGCGGGGAGAGCAGCACCTGTCGCGCCTGCGTGACATCGCTCAGGGGCGAGCCGTGAGACCCTCACGCCGACCGGTGCGCGGCGGCACTGGGAGCAGCCGGTCCCCGCGGCGAGCCTGGACCCATGGAACCCACCGCGTACCCCGACCGGGCCCTGGTCACGCAGCTCGCCGACCCCGCCGCCGCCCCGCCCGGTGCAGCCCCGGTAGCACCCGCGGCGACTCCCGACCCGCCCGGCGTCTACCACCTCGGGCTGCAGGGTGACCGGCGCCGGGTGCGGCGGGCGCTGCTCGTCGTGGTGCTCTGCTGGTCGGCATGGTGGCCCTCGTGGTCGTCGTGGGCGGGCTCGGTGCCCTGGTGGACGACCGGCTCGGCCGCACGGGGCGGCCCAGCGCCGTCCCGTTCGCTGCGGCGATGGTCGCGCTGGCGCTGCTGACGCCCTGGAGCATGCTGCTGCAGCGGTGGTGCTACGGGGTGCGCGGGGCGGTCCTCCACTCGGTACGGCACGCGCTGCGCCTCGAGCTGGTGGCGTGTGCGGCCCTCGTCGTGGTGCCGGTCTGGACCGCGTACCTCACGCTGCTCACCTACCTCGGCCCGACGTACCCCACCGCCGACTGGGCCGCGGCCGACCTGCTGGCGCTCGTCGCGGTGGCGATCGTCCTCGTGCCCCCTGCAGGCGATGGGGGAGGAGTACGCCTTCCGGGGCCTCGTGCTGCGGGTCGCCGCCAGCCTGGCCCGGGGCCTGCGCGCCGCCGCGGTCGTCGGGACGGTCGTGAGCAGCCTCGTGTTCATGGTCGCCCATCTCGCCACCGATCCGTGGCTCAACCTCTGCTATCTGGTCTTCGGTGCCTCGCTCGCGGTGATCACCAGGCGTACGAACGGGTTGGAGGTCGCCATCGTGGTCCACGCGGTGAACAACGCCGTCGGGTCCCTGTGCACCACCGCCCTGCACGTCGACCTCGTCGCCGCGTCCGGCCGCGGCGTCGGGGCCGGCGGCCCGTTCCTCCTCGCCGGGGTCGCGATGCTCGCGGCCACCGCGCTGATGGTGTGGTGACGGACGAGGCCCCGGACGGCGGCGACGATCGAGCCGGCCGCGTGACCCCCGGCTCGGAGCGTGACGCCCACCGCTACGAGCGCTACGTCCGCTGGAGCACCTACGTCACGGTCGTGCTCGTGCACGCGGTCACGATCGCGCTCGTCACCGTGGCGCCGGGGCCGCTGACCGCCGCGACGGTCGGGCTGACCGTCGGCCACGCGGCCTGCGTCATGGTCGTGGCCACCTGGGCGCTGGACCGCATCGCCGGCGCCACGGGCCCGCCTCGCGGGTGGCCCTCCCTCGGCGTCGCCTGGGCGCTGCTGCTGGCGTCGCTCGTCGTCGTGCACCTGGCCGGCGGGCACCCGGAGCGTGGCGGCGGTCGCCCCCGCCCTGCCCGCGCGTGGCGTGCTGCTGCTGTGCGTCGGCGCCACGCTGCCGCTGCTCGGCGCGACGCTGCTCGTCGACGCCCGCTCGGCCGCCCCGCTCGTGGTGGACGTGGGCGGCGGTCTGGGCGCAGTGGGTGATGGGCTGGACCCTGCGGGTCGTGGCCGGGCTACGGCAGGCCTCCGAGACCCGGCAGCGGCTGGCGGTCGCCGAGGAGCGGCTCCGGATCGCCCGCGACCTGCACGACGAGTTCGGCCGCACCCTGGCAGCCATCGCCGTCAAGAGCGAGCTGGCGGCAGTGCGGCGCCTGGCCGACGACGCCGCCACCGAGGCCCGGCACGTGGTGCGTGGCGAGCTGCCGATCGACTGCTGGGGCTCGAGGACGACCTCGACGTGATGGGGCAGGCAGCCTCGGGGGCCGAGGCCCTCGCCGTCGCCGCCGCGACCGGCTGCGCCTGCATCGTGCTCACCTCTCACGCCGGCCCCGGCTCGCTGAAGGCCGCCCTGGCCGCAGGCGCCCGCGGGTTCCTGCCCAAGACGGTCTCGGCGCGGACCCTCACCGACGCGATCCGTACGGTCGCCGCCGGCGGGCGCTACGTCGACCCCCCAGCTCGCCGCCGAGGCGATCGCCGCCGGGGAGAGCCCGCTCACCGCCCGCGAGGCCGAGGTGCTCGCCGCCGCCGACGGCGCGTCCGTCGACGAGGTCGCCCGCCTGGTCCACCTGGCCCAGGGCACGGTGCGCAACTACCTGTCGGCCGCCGTCACCAAGCTCGGGGTCGCCAACCGGCACGAAGCCGCGCGGGTCGCCCAGCAGCGCGGCTGGATCTGACGCGCCGGCGCGGGCCCGCCCACAACGACGGGTCCGGGAGCGGTCAGTGCCGGCCGAGACGCCACAGCAGCCACGCCTGCTCGAACGCCTCGTCGCGCCACGCCTGGTAGCGACCGGACGCCCCGCCGTGGCCGCCGGCCAGCTCGGTGCGCAGCAGGATCAGCCGGTCGGGGTCGCGCTCCGACCGCTCCCGCAGGGCCAGCACCCACTTGG
>JBHAES010000145.1:0-4435 GCA_041855725.1 Actinomycetota bacterium | reverse complement strand
GTCGCCGAGGGCGACGAGGCCATGCAGCGCTTCGTCACCGCGAACCTGCGCCTCGTGGTGTCGGTCGCCCGCAAGTACGGCCGGGCCCAGCTGCCGCTGCTCGACCTGGTGCAGGAGGGCAACACCGGCCTCATCCGCGCGGTCGAGAAGTTCGACTACACGAAGGGCTTCAAGTTCTCCACGTACGCCACCTGGTGGGTGCGCCAGTCCATCAGTCGCGGCATCGCCCAGCAGGGCCGCATCGTCCGGCTGCCGGTGCACGTGGCCGAGCAGGTCAACCAGATCGGCGCCGTGCGCCGCACCCTCGAGCGTCGCCTCGGCCGCGACCCCGAGCTCGCCGAGATCGCCGCCGAGCTGGGCATCGACGAGGAGAAGGTCGTCGAGCTGATCCGCTACTCGCGCGACCACGTGTCGCTCGACGCCCCCGTCGAGGAGGACGGCGACACCGCCCTGGGCGACCTCATCGCCCGGGAGCCCGCCCCGGGCCCCGACGAGATGGTGCTCGACGCCGAGGAGCGGGCCCGTCTGGAGCACCTGCTCACCGCCCTCGACGAGCGGTCGGCCGACGTCGTACGGCGCCGTTACGGCCTGCTCGACGGCCGGCAGGCCAAGCTGTCCGACATCGGCCAGGTCTGGGGCATCACCGCCGAGCGGGTGCGTCAGATCGAGCGGCACGCGATCGCCAAGCTCCGCGCGGCCGCCTGACCGCCCGACCGACCCCGGCGCCCGACGCCGGGGTCGTCGCACGTCCGGGGGTATGGCCCAGGGCGACACGGTGGACCACCAGCCAGCGCACGTCCGCGTACGGGGGTCAGGCCTCAGCCGCGCCTCCGGCACGTCATGGTGCCGTGCGGCAGCACCGGCGACACCGCGCCCGCAGAAGGACCGGGATGCGGCGTCTCGGGCGGCGCCACGGTCAGCGGCGTCGCCGCCACACCCCCGCCACGAGCAGGCCGCCTGCGCCCAGCAGAGCCGCCCCGGTGCCGGCGGCGACCACCCTCCGCAGGTCGGTGCCCTCGACCGTCGCGGTGACCGGGGGCCGGGTGGGCTCCTCCAGAGCGGGCGGGGACGCGGCGACCTCGACCTCCCGCCGGACGGCCTCGGGCGACGGCACCGGCGTCGGGACGCTGGGCTCGGTCTGCGGCGTCCGGGGCGTCGAGGGGGCGGCCGTGGCGGAGCTGCTGTCGGTGGTGGCGTCGGGCGGGGTGCTGCGGGTCGCCGGGGCGGTGGGAGCCGCCGCGGGCGGGGCGGACCACCGGGGGCGGGCCACCAGCGCGACGTGGGCCCAGTCCGCGTCGCTGATGCGTCCCTCGACGACCCCGGCGCCCGAGTCGACCCCGTACGAGTGGATGATCCGGCCCTCGCCGAGGTAGATGCCGGTGTGGTAGACGTTGCCGAAGTAGCCGCCGTCGAGGGTCTCCGCCTTCGGGGTGGCATAGAACAGCACGTCGCCGGGGCGGAGCTGGCTGCGGTCGGTGGCGAGCCACGCGTCGCCGTGCCCCACGAACCAGCGGGCCAGCTTGTGGGCCTGCCACAGGTCGGTGCCGGCGCCCAGGTCGACGGAGCGGCCGACGGCGGTGTTGCTGGTGGTGACGTACGTGGTGTGGGGGTAGTCCCAGCCCCGCAGCACCATGCCCACGAACGACGAGCAGGTCAGCGCGTACGGCTTGGTGGACGTGCGGTGGACGACCGTGCCCGACAGGGGCGTGGTGCGGCTGGGGTCCCAGACCAGGTCGCGTCCGGCCGCGGCGAACGTCCTCGCCCGGGCGACGGCGTCGGCGGCAGCGGCGACGTCCGCCGGCCGTGGCGGTCGCGTCGGCACGCTGACGGGCACCGCCCAGCGGCCGTCGGCCAGCGGCACGGCCAGCGCGCCCGCCGCCTGCCCCGGGCGGTCGGCGCCGACCCGGTAGGTGAGGGAGCCCCCGTCACCGGGGGTGGCGTGGCCGCGGGTGGCGACGGTGCCGGTCAGACCGCGGGCCTGCCGCAGGTGCCGGACCGTGTCGAAGGTCTGCGTGGCGGGCGGGGCGGCCGAGGCCGCCGAAGGAGCCACCAGCCACAGCATCGCCAGCAGCGCACCGAGGAGTCTCGTCATGGGGGGATCTCCGAAGCTCTGTCGGGCATCGACCCCGTCGAGCCTACAGCGCCACCGGTCACCTGTCGGAGGCGGGGGCTCGTCCGGCGGCGCAGGTCCAGCCTGACGAGGGGGTTCGGCGGACCAGAGCCCCTCCGTCTCGGCGACGGCGGTGCCCACCTCGATCTGGCCGATCCTTGCGGGCGCTCTGCTGCTCGGCGTGGGCATCCAGGGCGTCGGCGTGCTCACCCAGACCCGCCTGTTCACCCTCACCACCGACGCCCGCAGCCGTCTCGACACCGCGCTGGTGACCAGCGGCTTCCTCGTCGGCGCCGCGAGGTCGGTGATCGCCACCTGGCTGTGGGACCTCGGCGGCTGGACCGTGGTCGCCGGCGGCCCCGTCGGGCTCGGCCTGCTCGGCTGGGCCGCGTCGCGGCGCCTGCTCGCCACCGGCTGAGGTCGGTCCGCCGCGGCGGCACGGTCGTACGGGGTCGCGCGTCGGTGCGTCGTCCGTACGGGGCAGGCGGCGGACGGGCACCCGCGGCGGTGCCCGCGGGTCGGTCAGTCGTGGGTGCCGCCCTCGCGCTCGGCGAGGAAGCGCTCCAGCTCGGCCCCGATCTCGTCGGCGGTGGGCACGGGCACGATCCGGTCGCGGGTGGCGTCGAACGCCTCCTCCAGGGCCTCGACCACCTGGGCGGTCTCCAGGTCGGAGCGCATCCGCTCGGCGAGCAGCGCATCGGTCTCGGCGACCTGCTCGTCGAGGCCGGTGAGCGGGATCTCCAGCCCCGAGTCGTGGCGCAGGGCCGTCAGCACCCGGACGACGGCGTGCGGGTAGGGCACCTGCGCGAGGTAGTGGGGCACGTGGGCGAAGTAGCCGACCGCCACCCGGCCGGCCTCCCCCGCCCGGTACTGCAGCAGCGACGACACCTGCCCCGGCACCTCCACCTGCCCGATGAGCGGCGGGTTGTGGCGGGCGAGCCGTTCGTCGGTCGCCGTCCGGGTCAGCCCCGTGGGCCGGGTGTGCGGGACGGCCAGCGGGATGCCCGACATCGTGTAGAGCCGTCCCGCGCCGAGGGTGTCGGCCAGCGTCAGGACCGCAGCGCAGACCCGCTCCCACTGCACGTCGGGCTCGGGCCCGTGCAGCAGGAGGTAGGGGCGTCCGGCCGCGTCGTGCAGCAGGTCGACCACCAGCTCGAAGCGTCGCACCCCGGTCCACCGGTAGGTGTCGAACGTCATGGGCGGTCGGCGGCTGCGGTAGTCGTGGAGCAGGTCGACGTCGAAGGTCGCCACGCGCACCGGGTCACCCACCCGCAGCAGGTGGTCGGTGCTGAGGCGCAGGGTGCGGCCGGCGTCGAGGAACCCGTCGAGGAGGTGCAGGAACGGCGCGCCGGTGCCGCGCACCGTGGCCGGCAGGCCGGCCGAGACCTCGTAGAGCTCGCGGGGATCGGTCATCATCTCTCCAACGTACGCGGCCCGGTCCGCCGCCGCGCCGAAACGCCGGGCACACCCGGCGGATCGTCCAGCCCCGTCGGCGCCCCGTCCCGCCCGTGGGCGTCCCGGCCGGGTCGGCCCGTCGCCCGGGCCCCGTGGCACCGCCTCGACCCGGCGGCCGGCCTGCGTCCGTACGGGCGGTCACCCGTCGGTGCGCGCCACCTGGCGGGCAGCCTCCGGGCCCTGCTCGAGCAGCACCGTGAAGCCGTCGGCGTCGAGCACCGGCACCCCGAGCGCGAGCGCCTTGTCGTACTTCGAGCCCGGGTTGTCGCCCACCACCACGAAGTCGGTCCGGCGCGACACCGACGACGCGGCCCGGCCGCCGCGGGCGACGATGGCCTCGGCGGCCCCGTCGCGGCTGTGTCCCGGCAGGCTGCCCGTGACCACGACCGACACCCCGGCGAGGGTCTGCGGCTCCGGCGGCGCCGCGTCGGCCGCCTCGGTGGGCGCGGCGGGCAGCATCGCGCCCGCCGCCTGCCACTTCGCCACGATGTCGCGGTGCCAGTCCACCTCGAACCACTCCCGGATCGAGGCGACCAGCGTCGGCCCCAGCCCGGGGACGGCCGCCAGCTCCTCGGGCGACGCGGCGGCGAGGGCGCCGATGTCGGGGAAGGCGGCCGCCACGTCGGGCGCGACACCCTTGCCCACGTGACGGATCGACAGGGCCACCACGAACCGGGCGAACGGCTTGGTCTTGGCCTTCTCGAGCTCGTCGAGCAGGCGGCGGCCGTTGGCCGACAGGGTGCCCATGACGATCGACGCGGAATCCGCGCCGGTGACGAAGAAGATCGCGATGAGGATGACCGTGACGATCATGAGGATGATCGCAAAGAGGTTCGGCAGCGGCAGAGCGCCGAGGAGGTCGAACAGGAT
>JBHAES010000144.1:0-5129 GCA_041855725.1 Actinomycetota bacterium | reverse complement strand
AAGGCTTCCACCCGGGGCGTACGGGGCGGGAGACGCTGCGCATGGCGGCCGTCACCCTGGGCATCGGGTACGGCCGCGCCGACGAGGTGCTCGCCGAGGTCGGGCTGACCGCCGCCGAGGCGCGCCGCCGGGTGGGGACGTACTCGCTCGGGATGCGCCAGCGGCTCGGCATCGCGCAGGCGCTGCTGGGGGACCCGGCCGCGCTCGTGCTCGACGAGCCCACCAACGGCTTGGACCCGCAGGGTCAGCGGTGGCTCGCCGAGCTGCTGCGGCGGCGCGCCGAGCGGGGCTGCGCCGTGCTGCTGAGCAGCCACCAGCTGCACGAGGTCTCCCGCATCGCCGACTCGGTGGTGATGATCGGCGGCGGCCGCGTGCTGGCCGACCAGCCCGTCACCGAGACCGACGACCTCGAGCAGCGCTACTTCGCTCTCACCGCGGGCGCCGACCGCGCCGCCTGACCGTCTGCCCCGGCGGTTCCGCCCGCCCGACCCCACCTGCCCGGACCACACCTTCCCTGCCGGCCGACCGGCCGTCCCTCTCTTGCGACCTTCCTGAACGGAGCACCCACGATGACCACCACCCTCTCCCCCGCCGCCTCGCCGACCACCGGTGACGCCCGTCCCACCGCGCCCGTACGCCCCCTGTCGTTCGTCCGCGCGTGCGCCGTCGAGCTCCGCAAGCTGGTCAACACCCGGGCCGCGGCGGCGCTGATCGTCGGGGGCGTGGCGGGCATGGCCGCGTTCGGCGTCGGCCGGGCCGCCGTCGGCATGGCCGGCCTGAGCTTCACCCGGCTGGTCTCGATCGTCACGATGCCCGGCGCGTGGCTGCTGCTGGTGCTGGCGGCGCTGCTGGTCACCGGCGAGTTCGGCCACGAGCGGGCCGTGGCGACCTTCACCCTCGACCCGAGGCGTGGCCGCGTGGTGGCCGCGAAGGCGACCGTCGTCGCCCTCGCCGGGCTGGCGCTGGCCCCGGTCTCGCTCGCGATCGCCGCGGTGGGCAACCTGACCGCCCCGCTGTTCGGCGCCACGTCGGTGGCGTGGACGCTGGAGCCGACCCGGCTGGCGGTCGTCGCCGGCAGCCTCGTCGTCGGCGCGCTGTCCGCGTTCGCCGTGGGCCTCGCCACCCGCAACGCCCCCGCCACGATCGCGGTGGTGCTCCTCTGGCCGACCGTGGTCACGATCCTCTCCTCCGCGTCGCCGGCCGCGGCGAGGCTGCTGGCGTGGGTCGACCCCAACCCGCTGTGGGCGCTGCTCGACGGCACCACCGCCACCGTCTGGGCCCAGGTCGCGACCTCCGTGCTCACGTGGGTGGTCGTGCCCGCCGCGATCGGCACCTGGCGCCTGCTGCGCGACGACCTCTGACCCTCACCCCCGGGCGGGCCCCGGCCCATCTCGTACGACGCCCGCCCGGGTCCGTACGACCCCCTCGCTCACCCGACGCGGGCTCGCGCCCGATCCCGACCACCCGATCCCGACCATCCGGGCCGCACCCGGACGACGACACAGGAGACCTCGATGACCTCACACTCCCCCGCCACCGACGGCCCCAGCCCGGCCCTGACCCGACGCCGCCCGCTGCGCGTGCTCCTCGTGATGGTGCTCGTGCTGGCGCTCCTGGTGGCGCTGCCGGTGGGCGGCTACACCGCGTACCGAGTGGTCGCCGGCGCCCCCGCGGGGCAGCCGCAGGCGGTCGAGCTGCGCGACGCCACCATCTCGGAGACCCTCACGTCGGCCACGGTGCTCGGCGTGGGGGAGGCGACGCACGGCACGTCCGAGTTCCGTACGACCTGGCGCCTCGTCGCGCAGCAGGTGGCCGACAAGGGCTTCACCACGATCGTGCTCGAGGAGAACGCCGGCACGGTGGCACCGATCGACGCCTGGGCGCAGGGCGGCCCCGGCACGGCCGAGGACGCGGTGCGCCAGCTCGGGTTCCGGCTCAGCCGCACCCGCGAGACGGTGGAGCTCGTCACGTGGGCCCGCGCCTGGAACGAGGGCAGGCCCGAGGCGGAGCGGGTCCGGTTCTACGGCATCGACGTGCAGCGCCCTTCGGTCGACCGTGACGTCGCCGTCGCGTGGCTGGCGACCCACGATGCGGCCGTGGCCCGGCAGCACGCCGAGGCGCTGGCGCCGGTGACCACCGACAGCGCCTTCGACAACGCTCTGGCCGCCGCCCAGCTGCCGGCCGCGCAGGCGCTGCGGGCCGCGGTCGAGCAGGCCGCCGAGCGGTCGGGTGCCCCGTACGACGACGCCACCCTGCGGGCCCTGCTCTCGGCCCGTACCCTCGTGCAGGGGCTGGAGCGCGGCAAGGCAGGGTTGGAGGCGTACGACCGGGGCGCCACCCTCGACGCCAACCTGGCCTGGCTGGTGGCCGAGCGTGACGCGGTGGGCGCCGAGCACACGCTGCTGCTGTTCCACAACGGCCACGTCGACAAGACCGCCCGCTACCCCATGACAGGCACCCCGATGCTCGGCGCCCTCGCCGCCGCCCGCTGGGGCGACGCCTACCGCACCATCGGCACCGACTCCCGCGTGACCCGCCTCGCCGACTCCGGCACGACCTACCAGTTCACCGTCCACTCCCCGATCCGGGGCCTGTTCCGCGGCACCACCATCGGCTACCTCGAGCTGGCGCAGGCCACCGGTGAGAATGCGCAGGTGCTCGCCCGACAGGTGCCGATGGCCAGCGCCGGGTCACCGTTCCAGCCGGTCCAGGCATGGGTGCCGTTCTTCCACGAGGCATCCGTGGTGCCGACCCAGTCCTGGGACGCCATCGTCTACGTCACCGACTCCCACCCGACCACCCCCCTGCCCTAGCCGGGGACGGCGGGACGGGTCGTCGTACGCAGGTGAGGACGGCTCGTCGTACGGGGTCGCGCTGCTCGCCGCCGCGGGAGCCGGACTGCCACTCGGGGAGTCGAGCTGTCACCCCAGGAGTCGAGCTGTCACTTCTCGAGCCGGACCCGACTCGAATCGTGACAGCTCGGCTCGAAGGGTGGCAGCTCGGCTCGAGTCGTGGCGGATCGATTCGAGGGGGTGGGGGACGCTGGGCGCCTGGGGTCGGCGTGGTCCGAGCCGAGCTTCGGGGTGGTCGCGGCGACCGGGACGACGCCGGGACCCGTACGACGGCCGCACGATGAGCGTCGACCTCGACTCGCCCGCACCCACCAGCAGGATCGGAGACCGCCTCGGCCCCCGCCCTCGGGCGACCACATCCCCACGGGGCCCGCCAAGGATGGGAGTCGATCTCGACTCCCATCCTCGCAACCGCCTATGACAAGGGATGATGTCGCCACTCGGGGAGGTTGGGAGTCGAGCTCAGCCCTCATCCTCCCCACCCCGGCGCCATCCCGATCGCCCGCCGCACCTCGCGCCACCTCGACAGATTCGAGTCGAGATCGACTCCCCTCCTCAGCTGACCCCCGACCCCACCCGCCTGCGGAAGCGAGGGAACCTGCACTGCGACCCGGATCGGCTCCGAGGGCCGTACGGCGGGCCGCAGGATGGGAGTCGACCTCGGTTCCCGTCCTCGCCCCCACCCACGGACAAGATCGGAGTCCACCTCCCATCCTCGGGTGACCCCACGGGACCCAGGAAGATGGGAGTCGATCTCGACTCCCATCTTTGAAACCGCGTGCGACAAGGGATGATGTCCGTCGATCGGGAGGGGTGTCGACCTCGGCTCCGATCCTCACCACCTAACCCGCCCCTCGCCACGCCCACCACGTGCCCTCCACCAGGAGGGAGCTCCTGTCCCCCTGCCCCGTGGGCGAACACGTCGACCGGGTCGCGGTGGCCTCCCCCCTTGACTGTCCCCCGCCCCCGTGGGCCGACCGGTTGGGGCTGCGGCGTACGATCCGGTCATGGCTTGGGGAGCCGGAGGTGGCGCGCGCCGCGGGTTCGGCGCGCTGGTCGCCGCGATGGTGACCATGGGGCTCGCGTTCGCGTGGTGGGTGGCGATGGTGTGGGTGGGGGAGTGACTGCCGCAGGTGGCGGACGACCCGCCGCGTCACCGGTTGGCGCTCACCCTCGTCCGGCTGCGCGAGACGGTCTCGATCGGGCTCGTCACCCTGGCCCTCGCCCTGCTCACCATCGCCATGCACCGCTCCCGGGCCCGCCTGGGCACCCGCGGACCGGGACGGTAGCCGTCGAGGTCGGCGCCACGACCCTCGCCGGGCCGGGGCGACGAGAGGGTCGTACGCCGCCTCGACGACCTCACCTCCCCAGCGTGCCGAGGGTGCGGGCGAGCCGGATCGCGGCCGGGTCGCCACCGCCGGGCCAAGGGCCCTGGGCCACGGTGTAACCGAACGCGACGCCGGTCTCGGGGTCGCAGCAGCCGACCGCACCGGCGGCGCCGTCGTGGCCGAAGGAGTGCACCCCGCCCCAGTCGAGCACCTGCGACGGCTTCTGGAACACGATCGCGTGAGCCCGGTCGGGCAGGTCGAGCACCAGGTCGGTGCCGCGCACCTGCTGCTGGGTGACGCGGGCGACGGTGTCGGCGGTGAGCACCGGCGGCCGGCCGTCGCGGCCGGTGACCATGGCGGCGAACAGCCCGGCGATGCCGCGCGCCGACACGGTGGCCGACGCTCCGGGGTGCCCGAACCGCCACGACCGCTCGTCGTTGGCCATGTCGAGGTCGTCGTCGCGCGGCCCGAGCACGTACGCCCCCAGGGGGCGCAGCGGCGGCCGCGTGGTGCCCGGCGGCACCGCCATCGGGATCACGTCGACGCGGCGGTGCTCCAGCCCCTGGGGCAGGCCGAGGTAGAACTCGAGGTCGTGCGGGGCGCGGATGGCCTCTTCGAAGAACGCGTGGAGGGTCTGCCCGGTGACCCGGTGGACGAGTTCGTCGGCGAGGTTGCCGATCGTGGCGGCGTGGTAGCCGAACCCGGACCCGGGCCGCCACAGCGGCCACGACGCCGCGAGCCGGGCGGCGCCGGCGTGGTGGTCGTAGAGCTCGTCGGTCGTGAGCCGCGGGGTCGCCTCCGCCAGCCCGGCCTGGTGCGACAGCAGCTGCCGTACGGTGACCGCCTGCTTGTCGCACGCCGCGAACTCGGGCCAGTACGAGGCGACGGTGGCGTCGAGGTCGAGCCGGCCCTGCTGCACCAGGAGGGCCACCGAGAACGCGATCGCGTT
>JBHAES010000143.1:0-12309 GCA_041855725.1 Actinomycetota bacterium | reverse complement strand
GGGATCTCGACGGGGTGGTCGTCGTAGGCGCGGGGGTCTTCGCGGGGTTCGAGGTGGGAGCGGATCTCGATCTCGGGCAGCTCGTCGCGGATGCGCTGCTCGACGTGCTCGACGAGGTCGTGGGCGGCGCGTACGGACCAGTCGCCGGGGACGAGCATGTCGAAGGTGACGAACCGGTGGGCGCCGGAGACGCGGGTGCGCAGCCCGTGGAACGTGACCTCGTCGGTGGTGAACTGCTGCAGCACGCTGACGACGGTGGCGTTCTCGTCGTCGGGGAGGGTGGTGTCCATGAGCCCGGAGGTGGACTCGGTGACGAGCTTCCAGCCGGTGACCACGATGTTGATGCCGACGAGGAACGCCACCACCGGGTCGAGCCGCTCCCAGCCGGTGAGCCAGACGAGCAGCACGCCCACGACGACGCCGGCGGAGGTGACGACGTCGGTGAGCAGGTGCTTGCCGTCGGCGACGAGGGTGAGCGAGCGGTGCCGCCGCCCGGCGCGGATCAGCACGAGCGCCACGGCCCCGTTGATGGCCGACGCGACCAGCGAGACCGCCAGGCCGACACCCACGTTGTCGAGCGGCTGCGGGTTGAGGAAGCGTTCCACCGAGGTGATCAGGATCGCCGTGGCGGCCACGAAGATCATGACCCCCTCGATGGCGGCCGAGAAGTACTCGGCCTTGTGGTGGCCGAAGTTGTGGTTGTCGTCGGCGGGGCGGGCGGCGACCTTGAGCGCGATGAGCGCCACGAACGCGGCCACCAGGTTCACCACCGACTCGGCAGCGTCCGACAGCAGGCCGACCGACCCGGTGAGCAGCCACGCCCCCGACTTCAACGCGATGGTGACGATCGCCGCCGCGATCGAGAGGTAGGCGTAGCGCGACAGGTCCCGGGGCTGGTTCACCGCCCCAGTCTGCCTCGCTCGCCCTCGCCGCCCACCGGCGTGTCAGGGAGCGGATGCCCCGCCGGGGTCACGTAGGCCGCCGAAGCGGTGGCGGGCACCCGCAGCCGAGCGCCGCCACCGCCGCAGCTGGTCTGACCGGACGTCAGACGAGGATGAGCAGGGCGAAGATGATGCCATAGCCGATCATGTTTCCCTCCTCTCGTGCTGGACACATCCTGCTGAAGAGGACGCGAGGTGATGCTTCCTTCGCGACACGTGCGGATCCGGAGACCTCCGACTCCTCAGCACGCAGGGCGGGACGTGTCGACTTGATCGTGGCCGCGTGCGGTAGTCGAACCGATGCCCTCCTGACGTTCACCCAAGAGGTGGGTCGGGATCGTTCCAGCGTCAGGCAGGCCGTGTGCCGACCGCCGAGGTGAGAACCTCGCGTGACGGGTGCCTGACGTGGGACTGATGCCGCCTGCGTGCGTGGACGTCGGATCAGAAGATGAAGCCGAGGAGCCACAGGAGGCCGTAGCTGATCATCGCTATTCCTTTCTCGTGCTGGGCGGGCCTGGCGCCTGCCGTCACGAGACGAACTGATCCCGGAAGCCCTCAGGCCCAGGACCACCCGATGCCGTAGCAGTGGCCGAAGATCGGTTGGTCGGCGGCGTATGTGGCGACGCTGTCGTCGACGAGTGCGTCGGGCTGCGGGGCGTCGACCGACGTGGGGAGCACGCCGTCGAGTCGCCAGGCGCGGGAGCAGACCCTCGGCTCGCCGAAGTCCACCGACACCTCGAACCTCGCCACTCTCCGGTAGGGGTTGAGCGCTAGCACCGGCCGGATGTGGGAGCGGTCGGCCCAGACGAAGCGGACGACGGTCTCGTGCGGTTCGCCGGCCGACAGCGCTCGGGGCAGCGCGAACGTCAGCCGCAGCCCGGTGGTGCTCACGGGCGTGGCGCCAGCGAGGGCGCATCCTGCCACCGCATCCACCGTGACGGCGCCCGGGTCGCCGCCGGGTAGCCCGATGATCTCCTCGTACTCGCTGAGCCCGTCGACGAGGGGGATGAGCACCCGTCGCGACACCACGGTGGGGCGGCCGCGCATGTCACCCTCGTGGCGGAACAGTCCCCAGTCCCAGCCGGGGGTTACCAGCCCGCGGCGGCCTTGCTGCCGCAGCACGAGCCGGTCGGCGAGCAGCCGGTCCGCCTCGTTCATGCGGCGTCGCAGGGTGCGTTCGTTGAGGACGTCGGCGTGGGGGGTCTGCGCCACCCGGGCGTAGAGGAGGCGCTCGCTGCTGGTCAGCCCGTACGCGGCCTGGGCGAGCATCCGCAGATCGACCGGCAGGCCACCGACCTCCTCGGTGAGCAGCACCGTCAGCCGAGCCCGCACCTCCGGTTCGGGGCTGCCCCGACCCACCCCCAGGACGGCTCGCAGCTGGGGCCCGAGCGACTCCAGCAGGCCGGGTCGCGTCAGCCCCCGGCCCCGACGGAGCCGGGCCAGCTCCTGCTGCAGGCCTTGGCGATCCACCCCAGCATTATGCGTTGGTCTGAGAGCAGGCTGAGCGCGCGGGCTGTCATGAGTCGAACCCGATGCCCCGCGTCTTGTGACCCCGATGGTGTCCGGAAGCGCCCGTGGGGGCGCTGCTGTCCGCAGCGCCCCCACGTGGTCGAGTGCCGTTCCTCTGCTCAGATGAAGAAGAGGATGAGGCAGATCAGGCCGTAGCCGTAGCTGATCATCGCGTTCCCTCCGGTCCGGACGAGCCGGGCTGCTCGTCGTTCGCCCAGAGAACTGATCCTGGATCGGCGTGGCCGCGGTCGACTCCTCAGCGGGTCGCCACGGGCGTGGGCTCGGAGCCTCGGTCCTCGTGAGCCTTGGCGACGAGCCTGCGCAGCTGCGGCACGACGGTGGCCTCGGCAGCGAGCCGCTGCTCCAGCTCGTCGACCTCGACAGGAGCGAGCCGCAGCAGCCGGTCCTCGGTCAGCACGGCGCGAGCCCGATCGATGGCGGCCCCGAGGATGAACGAGGTCAAGTCCTGATCCTGCAGCTCGGCCGCCGACCGCAGCAGCAGGAGTGTCTGCTCGCTGCAGCGCAGGTTGAGTCGTTCGGTCCTGGTCGTCACGGGAACTCCTAGGCCTGGTCCAGGTACTACTAGGACCCAACGTACAGACCTGGTACTCACCAGGCACGTGACAACTTGACGATGAGTGTGCACCCGAACCTGCTGAGGCTCATCAGCACGTTTCTATCCGCTGCTTCGGCGGAGGTTGCTGGCAACCGGAGATGATCCGGCCCGCCAGCCCCACGATCGACCGCTGGTTTCTATCCGCTGCTTCGGCGGAGGTTGCTGGCAACCTCGAGCTGTCTGACAGACGGCATCGAGACCAAGGGTTTCTATCCGCTGCTTCGGCGGAGGTTGCTGGCAACGGCTGCGTCTTCATCTGGGGCCTGGCGGGCGCCATGGTTTCTATCCGCTGCTTCGGCGGAGGTTGCTGGCAACGCCATGGCCATGCTCCGCACGATGATGCAAACCCAGTTTCTATCCGCTGCTTCGGCGGAGGTTGCTGGCAACGAAGACGCCGTGTGGTATCATCACCGCGGGTGTTTCTATCCGCTGCTTCGGCGGAGGTTGCTGGCAACCCGGCTCGGCGACCGTCGCGGTCACGCCCCGAGTTTCTATCCGCTGCTTCGGCGGAGGTTGCTGGCAACCGTTCATGCCGCGCACCTCGCACATCGTGCGCAGGGTTTCTATCCGCTGCTTCGGCGGAGGTTGCTGGCAACTCGGCGATCACCTCGAGGATGCGCCGTTGCCGCGTTTCTATCCGCTGCTTCGGCGGAGGTTGCTGGCAACCCTACCCCGCTGGACGGGCCTGTGACAAGGGGTGATGCAGGGTTCTTGCACGCTGGGGCTGCTCGGGGTGGCGGGAGGTGGTGCTGGAGGGTCTCGTCGGAGGCGTTTCCCCTTGTCAGGTGGCATGCACGCTGGAACGTTTCAACGTCTGATCGCGCGCAGCCCCTCGGACGGGGCCGTCGCCGGCCGGGAGAAAGGCTCGGCGGCTGTGCGTGGCCGGGCTGTCGGGGCCGGGTCACAGCGCCGCCCAGTAGAGGACCGGTGGGGTGACCTGGGTCTGGCCGCGCTGGATGATGCCGTCCCAGCAGGTGGCGCAGACGGGCACGAGGATGAACGAGTCGACGTCGTGGTCGATGAGGGCGTCGGCGCGGGCGGTGACGAGGGTGAGGTCGTCGGCGTCGGCGTGGAGCACGAACACCGACTTCTGGATGCGGTCGCCGTAGCACTGGAGGATGGCCGCCAGCCGGGCGCGGGTGGCGTCCTCGCGGATGTCGTAGGCGGCGAGCACGGTCAGCGCCATCCCAGCCCCGTCCACGTGGCGGGTCCGTCGGTGACGGTGCCGCACAGGCGCTGGGCCTGCCGGTGGAGGTGGCGGCGCCACGTGCCGGCGAAGTCGGGGATCGCGCCGCGGGTCTGGGTGTTCATGCGCTCCTCGTACGCGTCGAGGACGGCGGCCCGCCCGGCCTTGGTGAGCCACACGCCGTCGGTGTCCTTGCGGTGCCGTGCTCGGGACGCAGGCGGTGGGTGCGGGCCGCCTCGACCACGACCTGGTCGACGATGAGCGGCCGGAGCTCCTCCATCAGGTCGAGGGCCAGGCTCGGGCGCCGCTTCTGCTCGGCGTGCAGGATGCCGAACCCCGGGTCGAGACCGGCGGCGTGCAGGGCGGTCACGCACTCGCCGAGCAGCACCGTGTAAAGGAACGACAGCGCCGCGTTGGCGAGGTCCTGCGGCGGCTGGCGGGAACGCTCGGTGAAGCGCAGCTCCGCGGGGAACAGGGCCCCGTACGCCGGGAAGTAGGTCCGAGCCGCAGCCCCTTCCAGCCCCATGAGCTCGGCCCGGTCGGCGGCGTCGGGCAGCATCCGCAGCAACGCCTCGAGCCCCGACACGGCGGCGGCCACCTCGTCGTGGTTGTCGCGTCGGGCGTAGCGTTGGAGCAGGACCCGCTGCTTGGTGACCTTAGCCTCCACGATGCCGCGGGCCAGGGCGAGGGCGGCGTCGGAGTCGGTGAACGCCAGTTGCCGGCGCAGCCGGTCGGGCCGCCACCGCTCGGCGTGGCTGACCAGCGACCCCTGGTAGCTGCCCGTACGGGAGGCGAGCACGACGGTGACGCCCGACTCCAGCGCCCACGCCCGGGCCCCCGCCGTGAGCCCCACCGAGCCCAGCAGCACGACCCGGGCCACGTGGGAGACCGGCACCGAGAGGAGCTCCTCGTCGTTCTTGGACTCGGCGACGAGCCGGCCCCGGCTCACCCGCACCCGGCCGCCCTGGCGGGCGACGTAGACGACCTTCTGGTCGGGCACGTCGACCCGGGCGCTCGCCGCCGGCGGGTAGCGGGGGCCGAAGTCCTCGCCGAGGAACGTGAAGCCTTCCTCGAAGGTGGTGATCCTGGTCTTCTCGGTGTTGAGGGTCATGCCCACTCCGTCCAGGTAGGCGGTGGCGACGCGCGCGGCCTCGGCGGCGTCGGCATGGTCCGCGGCGGCCACGGTGAGGTCGTCGGCGTACCGTACGACCGGGAACCCGGCGGCCAGCAACGCCTCGTCGAGGCCCACCAGCACGAGGTTCGCCAGCAGCGGCGACAGGGCGCAACCCTGCGGGATGCCGCCCGGGTGCTGGACGCGGCCGTCGGGGGTGACGGTGGCCCGGTGCCGCAGCTGGTCGAGCGTCGGCTGGAGCGACGCGTCAGGCAGCAGCGCGGCGAGGCGGCGGTGCGCCAGGTCGGCGTCGAGGTGCGGGAAGCAGTCGGCCACGTCGGTGCGCAGCACCCAGCGCAGCCCCTCGTCGCGCAGCCGGGCCAGCGCGGTGACCGCGTCGACGACGCCCAGCCCTGGGCGGTAGGCGTAGCTGGCGCAGCCGAGCCAGGGGTCGACCAGGTCGGTGACCGCGGTCAGCACGGCGCGGGCCACCACCCGGTCGGCCGCGGCGGGGATGCCGAGGGTGCGCTCCTTGGCGCCGGCGCGGATCACGACCGCGGTCAGCGGCCTCGCCCGGTAGGAACCGTCGGCCAGCTCGGCCGCCAACCGGTCGAGCCTCGACTCGGCCTCGTCGGCGAACCGCGTCACGCTCGCCGACGGCACCTGGTCGGCCAGGTCGTTGGCGAGCACGACCTGCCACGCCTCCGCCAGCGCCGCCCGGGAGAACGCCGTCTCGGCCAGCAGCACCGCCCCTCCCTTCGCCGGTCGGCCCGCCGCGTCACCCGGCCGGGCGCACCCGTACGACCCCGAAGCCCTTGCCCCGGAACGAGCCCACCCCGCAGTAGGGGGCGAGGGCGAACAGCGGCGTGACCGCTGCGGCCGCCGCCGGGTCGTCGGCCCGCACCTCCACGTGGCCCAGCGCCGCCGGCCACGAGATGCCCCGCAGCTCCAGCCGCACCGTCTGCAGGTCGACGTCGCTCACCCACAGGTCCCTTACGTGGTGGCGGTCGCCGAGGCGCGGGGGCAGCCCGCTGAACGCGTCCCAGCAGACCGACGGCCCGCGCAGCATCGCCGCCGGCGCCGGGAACGGCGACGCCCGCTGCCCCGACCGGAACGTGGTCGGGGTCAGGAACTCGACCACCCACGAGAACCGTGGCCGCAGCCGGCTCAGCGCCGCCCACGAGGTGGACTCGACCCGGACCGGCCGCCCCACCCGGACCTGCTGCCGACCCAGCCGGACGGCACGGTGCGACGCCGTCGCCGTCCGCAGCCGCCACGCCGCCTCGTCGGTGAGGGTGCTCACCATCACGCCGAGCCGGCCGTCGTGGTCGGTGGGAGGCGAGATGGTGTAGGGCTTGGTGAGGTCACGGTGCCGGTCGGGCAGGTCGTCGGTGCCCACGTCGAACCACCGCGACAACGCCGCGTGCAGATGCTCGGGCCGTACGGGCAGCCGCACGTCCAACGGCACGAACCAGCTCTCGATCACGACGACCCCGCCGGGCCCACGAACGTGACCGGCATGGGGGTGAGCACGGTGACCGTGGTGACCGCGCCCGGCAGCACCCCCGGCGGCTGGTCGGCGATGCGCTTCTCATGTGGCGACCAGGTGCGAGCGCGCTCGCACCGCACAGGCACCCGTTCTGACCACACCGCATCGCCGTGCGGGTGCTTCGCCAGCACCCCCACCACGGCGCGCCCGGCGTCGAGCCGAGCCCGGACGAGCGTCTCGCCGGCCGCGTCCCACGCCCACAGGTGGGTCGCGGCCGGCGCGGCGGCAGGGCAGGCGCCGACGTGGAAGCCGGCCGTGTCGGCCCACGCGCAGGTCAGGCCGGAGGTCAGCCGGAGCACCTCGTCCCACTCTTGCAGGCCGAAGCCGTGCAACGTCCAGCTCATGCCGACACCTCCTGTGCGGGGATGGTCACGGGCCGCAGCCCTGTCAACTGCTCGTCGGTCGAGAGCCGTTCGAGGTCGCGGAAGAAGCCCTGCTCGATGGTGACGGTGCCCAGACCGATGGCGGTGCGAGGGCCGATGCCCCACAGGCCGTCGTCGAGGTCACGCAGCGCGTGCAGCAGCGCAAGGTGCACCCACTCGGCCACCGGCCTCGATTTGCTCACCTCGCTGATCCGCAGGTGGAGACGGACGTCTTCGACGGTGCGCTCGGAGAACAGCGCCCCGTCTCGTACCCCCGAGGTGAACCGGTCGACGGCGTTGCGCTGCCGGTGGCGCTCCTGGCCACCCTCCCATGCGGAGGTGTGGAACACCAGGGCGCCTGATCGCCTGGTGGAGCCGAACGCGTCGCACAGGCCGCACCCGTCGCGGCCGCAACCAGTCCACGACTCGTCGGTGATGCATGCCGGGTGGCCGAGCGAGCGGGCGATGAGCTCGACTCGGGCCCGCAGCATGCCCTTCCACTGCGACCCGTGCGTGGCCCTGTCGTGGGTATCGGCTAGCAGACCCACCTCGGCCGCGTGCAGGTCGAGCGACACCAGGTCCTCACCGGCGTCGCAGGTGATCGTCTCGGAAGTCGCATGCTCGGCGAGGAGGGTGTCGACCCGAGCCGATCCCGAGCCGGACGTGGCCAGTGCCACCACGTCGTCGAGACGGGTGAGGTCGAGGGTCCGGTGCACCAGCTCGGTCACCGTCGCCTCGCCGAGGCCACGAGTACGGCCGCCGCCGATGCGGGCCCGCCACCCGCCGATCGCGGTGACCAGGGCTGACACGCCCGCTCTGGCGGTCTCGGCGTCCGGGTGCTCGGCCCTCAGATAGACGGTCAGCCCGCAGGCGAGCACCTCCTCGGACGCCGACAAGCCCTGCCCTGAGGGGGCGCGCCGCCGACGGCTGATGGTCGTCTGCCTGCGGGTGGTCACCTCCACAGCGTCGTCGGCGCCGGCTCCGGTCACGGACGTGCCGAGCACCCACCAGGTGGACGGGCCGCTCGCCAGCGAACCGAACATGTCCGCCGCGGCCGGTTCTTCGAGTGAGGCCCGCAACGACCCGAGCACGCTCGTGCCCGGCACGTACGGCCGGTCGCTGTGCTGCGGGTCGCGTGCGGTGCCACGCACCGAGGCGGCGGCCGACTCCCAGGCGCCGATGCGCCAGGTGTCGAGGTCGAGGCGCAGCCTCACGTAGGTGCGGTGGGTCATCGGACGCCTCCTTCCAGGCGGGCGGCGACGGCGGCCCGCAGGTCGGGCGGAATCTTCAGAAGCAGCTCTCGCATCATGGTGCGGGTCTCGGTGGGAAGGCCTTCGACCCGGGGCTCATGCAGCGCCGCGTCGACCTGGGTGGGAGAGCCGTACGGGATCGTGCGCATCCGGTCGGCGACCCAGCGGGCTGGGTCGGAGCCAGGGTGGAGCATCTCGACCTTGGCCATGTGGGCGCTCAACGGGCTGCGGTCGCTGGCCCGTTCGGTCGTGGTGGCACTGTTCGCCGACCAGCGGCTCGTCGGCGCCAGCCACCCGAACCCCTCCTGCCGCCGCAGGCCGAGTCCATGGTCGAGGAGCGCGGCCGCCTCGTCAGGGCCGGCGCCCGGCAGGCGCAGCACCAGACCCGGCCCGACTGTGATCTCGGACGGCTTCGGCAGCCCTGATGCGGCGTGCCACCCGCCGGTGCCCTCGATCTGGGTGCGTCGGCCCCAGTGGCGCAGCTCACCGGTGTATCCGGCGAGGCGGAGCGCATACGTGGGGTCGAGGGTCGGTCGGCCGGCCTCGTCGACGAGGATGGTGGGGGTGCGGGTGACCAGGCCCCACTCGCCGTCGGGCAGGGCGGGCCGGTCGCACGACGTGATGCGCACCTCGACCTCCCCCATCACCGAGCTCTTGCCGCCGACGTAGGCCCTGGTCAACCCGGTCAGGGTGGCGTCGAGCCCGTCGGGGGCGACGAGGTGCCCGGTGAAGACGGTGCCGGCGGGCAGGGTCTGACGGCTGTAGAGCTGGGACTCGGCGACGTGCAGCGTCCCCGGCTCGATGGCCGTCGAGGTGACGGCCCTCACCAGGTGCCAGGTGGGCTCGCCGGAGGCCCGCTCCCACGCTCCGCACGGGGCGGGCAGCCTCGGCAGGTCCGGGCTCGCCGGGTCGACGGTCGCCTCGCCGTGAGGGAACGCGTCGTCATAGGCGGCGGCGTGGCCGGAGTCAGCCCGGTGGTACTTGCACCGACGAACCGACTGGGGCACCAGAGCGAGCCCGTCGGGCATCGCGGGCCCGAACCGGGCGGAGCCCTCGAACAGGCGTAGGAACCTCTCGTCGGTGGTCGACGCTCCGGTCGCGTTGAGCCAAGCGGTCGCCAGCGCGCCCCGCACCACCGAGCCCGGCACGTAGGGATAGGTCGGTGTGAGGTAGCCGCGGGCGCCGCTCCTGCCCAGGCTCACCGGCTGCCGCGCCGTGAGGGTGAGGGTGAACCAGGTCATCGCGCCTCCTCCTTCGGGGCGGCCTCGGCGGGCACGGTGATGGCACGGACCTGCCATACCAGCATCACGTCGCTCTCGAGGTCGCGATCTGCGGGGGTCAGCGTCACCCAGCCCAGCCCTCTCGTCCGCCGCTGCCCCACCTTGTCGGTGAGCCGGGCGCAGACAGACAGCAGGGCGAGGTGGTAGGGCTCGGGGTCCTGGTCGGCGAGGGTCCCCGGCAGGCCGGCGGCCGTGAGCGGCCAGCGCCGCGTGACCCGCACCGTAGCGCTCTCCACCGACGCCACCTCCTTGACGATCAGCGCGCCAGCCTCCACCTGTCCCGACCCATCGAGCCTGATCCCCACGCTCGGACCGATCGTCGGCTCCGACGTGGTGACGGCGAAGTGCCACGGTGAGCGGGCCCGCTCGGTTCCGAACACGGCCTCGACGAACGGATGGTCGCGACCCTTGGCGCCAGGCAGCAGGGTGCGCGCCTCCGCACGCAGCACGCCTTTGAGAGAGCTGGCCCGCAGCACGTCGGTGCGATCGATCACCTCGTCGAGGCCCCGCCCGGCCGTACCCGTGCCGATCCTGAACCCGGTCGAGAACGCCAGGTCGATCGTCAGGCTCATCGCCACCACCTCCCCAGGTTGATCACGTCGCGCAGCAGCCGCACGTCGGAGTCGGTGAGCCTCGCCGGCACGCCGCACGCCTTGAACAGGGCTGCGACCGCCGGCAACCGTCGCGCGCGATGCTCCGCCTTCAGGGCCGCAGCCGCGAGGTCGGGGTCGCTGAGATCGGCTCGCAACGAACCCTCGCTCGACCCGGTCACCTCCGTGCGCAGCTCAGTAAGAGCCCTCGTACGCTCCGTGAGCTGGTCGAGCGTCCAGGGCACCCGTTCGCTCGGTGGCAACGGGATCTGGCCGTCGGCGGTGACGTCGAGCCAGGTGAAGGTCCAGTCGCTTCCCTGGCCGTGCTGCTTGGCGTCGCGGATCAGCTGGTTGACCAGGTCGACCTGAACCCCGAACGGGAACGCGGTCTGACAGATGACGATCCCCGCCGAGACGCTCGGCAGCCCGAGTCCGTAGGGCTTCAGGTGCTCGGGCAGCGTGGACTCGAAAGCCTCCTTCAGCGAGTCCATGAACGTGGTGAAGAACGGCCACACCAAGGTGGCGGGCACGGTGACGAGCAGGTCGTCGCCTCCGAGGATGTGGGGGATGACCGGGAGCTGTCCCTTCTTCTTCTTCTCATCGGCGACCCTCCGGGCGCAGGCCTCGTTCGTCGCCGCGAGCAGGGCGGCCCACGTGGCCTTCTTGATCGTCGTGGAGATGTCCTTCATGGTCTGCAGGTGCTGGGCGGCCTCGTCGCCGCCGCTCTCGCCGACCCTTGTGCGCAGCGTCCGGAAGATGCCGCCGAGCCCGTTGGCGTCGGCGAACACGAGTGCGAGGTGGTTGTGCTCGGTGGTGTGGGTGCGCCCCGCAGTGACGCCTACGGACTTCGCAAGGTCGGTGAAGTCGTCGACGGGGTTGCGCCCGGTCTCCTTCAGGAGCTTGCGTTCCACCACGAACCCGCGCACTTCGCTGGGGCAGGCCAGCAGCCTCTCCAGCGTCTGCTGCCTTCCTGGCTCGGGCACCCGAGTGGCGCAGTCGCGGCACAGGTCGGTGCCGTGCAGGTAGTCGGGTGCGGGCGGGCCGACAGTGTGCACCGCCTCGCCGGACTGGCACTCGTCGCACAGCTTCACCGGCGGGTACTCCGGCACGGCCGGGGTGTAGGTCAGCTCGCGGCCGGGTTCGTGGGCGAGGGTGTCGATGTAGCCATCGGCTCGCCACAACCTTACGGTGGCTTCGACCGCAGGCAGCCGCTCCTGGATGTGGCGGATGATGCGGTGGGACGCTTCGAGGACCTGCGCCTCGGCCCGTGCGGGATCGGTGCCTGCGGCTGACCGGAGCGGGATCTCGCCGTCGATGCTCAGCGCCTCGTCGTTGACCTCGACCCCCTCGGTCAGGATCGCCGCGAGGTAGCCGGCCTTGTTGTCGGTGAGCAGCGCCAGCTCGTCGGACGCCCCGCGGCGGCCCCACAGATGGCGGGTGCGGGCAAGGTGCGTCTGGATGCGGCCCAGCCCGATCGACGCGTAGACGGTGCTCACTGCTCCTCCTCGATCGGCAGGTACTGGTTGCGAACCCGCACGTCGGGGAGCGGGTGGAGCCGGCCCGAGCGTCCCCCCGAGTGCTTGCTGAACCAGCGGAACGACTCGTCGAAGCCCTTGATGTCGGTGTCCCGGTCCTGGAAGCCCGCACCCGGCGGGTACCAGATCCGGTCGGCCGGCACGAACCCCAGCTGCAGCGCGTTGCGCAGCCCGTCCCAGCACGGCTTGAGACCCTCGTCGTGCTCCATCGACTGCCTCGTCTCAGCGAGCAGCGCGTCCGCGTCGACCGGCTCCTGCGCGGCGCCCCCGTAACGGGCGGCAGCGGTGTGGGCGTGCAGCCCGGTGACCGCGGTCGTGGCGGTCCCGAAGCCCAGCGGCTTGCCGCGGCCCAGGTGGATCCCGTACTCCTTCCCCTCGTG
>JBHAES010000142.1:0-4321 GCA_041855725.1 Actinomycetota bacterium | reverse complement strand
GGCGGTGATCGGCGAGCTCGCCCAGAGCCGCCGCGACACCCTCGGCCCGTGGGTGTTCGTGCACGACACGGCTGAGACCGTCACCATCCTCGACGGCCTGCGGGCCCGGCTCGGCGCCGACGCGGTGTCGTACGCGCCGGGCGTGGGCATCCCGGGGCGTACGTTCCCGTCGATGTTCGACCGCATGGACCCGTCGGTCGAGTCGACGCCGGCCGACCACGACGACGACGCCGAGCTGGCGCGGGCTGTCGCGCTGGCCGCCGAGGCCGACGTGGCCGTCGTGGTGGTGGGGCAGCGGCAGAACCAGATCGGCGAGAAGTCGTCCGTCTCCACCCTCGACCTGCCCGGCCGGGCGCAGGAGCAGCTCGAGGCGCTCGTCGCGACCGGCACCCCCGTCGTGGTCGTGGTGATGTCGGGTCGGCCGCTCGACCTGCGGTGGGCCGAGCAGCACGCCGCCGCGATCGTTCAGGCGTGGTACCCCGGCACCCGCGGTGGCGAGGCGGTGGCGTCGGTGCTCGCCGGCGACGTGTCCCCGGCCGGTCGGCTGCCGTTCACGTGGCCGCGCCACGTCGGGCAGGTGCCGATGGTCCTCGGCCACTACCGTACCTTCGCCCCCGACGAGCAGGGCCAGCGCTACTGGGACGAGGAGTCCACGCCCCTGTTCCCGTTCGGGCACGGGCTGTCGTACGCGACGTTCGCGTACGGACGGGTGCGCGTCGAGGGTCCCGGCGGCGACGCGACCGTCCCCGTCGGGCAGACCGCCCAGGTGTCGGTCGACGTGACCAACACCTCCGACCGTGAGGCCGACGAGGTGGTGCAGCTCTACACCCACCAGCGTCACGGCACCTCGACCCGGCCGGTGAAGGAGCTCAAGGGGTTCGTACGCCTCACCCTGGCCCCCGGCGAGACCCGCACCGTGACCTTCCCCCTCGGCCCCGACCAGCTGCGCTACTGGAGCGCCGTCACCCGAGACTGGGTGCAGGACGCCACCACCGTCGACGTCGGCGTCGGCGGCAGCTCGGCGGTCGACCTCACCGCCACCGTGGCCGTCACCGCCGACTGACTGGGGCCGAAGTCGCGAGGCCTCGCCCGGCCGGACGAGGTGGACCGGGTCGGCCCGCTCGTCGGTGAGCACCGGCCTGCCCGGGGGAGGTGGTGTCAGCCCGCCCGGTTCGAGGTCGACTCGGTCGGCGTCACCGAGGGTGCTCAGCGGGATCACGCCTGCGGAGCAGCGGGGAGGCTTCCCGTTCCCGTCGCGCCAGCCGCGACGCAGCCCTCTCGGCTGGGGGGAGCGGTGCTCGTCGCGCTACCAGATCCCCCGGTCCCGGCGGCCCCGAGGGAGTCAGGGGGACGCCCGTGCGGTGGCGATCGGGGACCCTGGTGACGGCGGCGCGCAGGTCGCCGGTGCGGCGTGCGGGGGCGGTTGTGCTGCGGGTGGGCGAGCAGGCCGCCAGGAGGCGGCCACCCAGGTGGGGTTGCTCGTACGGTCAGGGGCGGCGGGGAGCGTCATGGGGTGGCGCGCAGGTCGCTGGTGTGCGCGTCGGCAGGGTAGCGTAGCTGCGGCGGTGGCTGAGAGGCCGGCCCGGGGGTGCACCTTGCCCGCGTCGGTGCCGGTCCTCGTGGCTGAGCTGGAGCAGCGCGACAAGCCAGCGGGCTCGACTGCCGCCGCTGCCGGCTGAACCTCGGTGCGTGCACCGTCACGAGCAGGTCCCCACAGGCTGGTCCGCCGAGGTTCTGGTCGGGCACGACCACCGGCCGGTGGTCAGCACCGACCTCTCCGTGCTGCCCGCGGCGTGAGGATGCTCCCGTGCTGGGCGGTCGGTCGGGGCCCGCGTACGACCTCAGCCGTTGACCAGGGGCAGATCGGCCAGGACCGCCCCCAGGGCGAGAAGACGCCGGGGGAAGAGTTCCGCGATCGTCAGCCCCACGACGTCTGCGGTCTGGCCCAGGTCGGCCACGAGCCGGTGGGTCTGCGCGGCGCTCAGACCTCCGGGGACGCGTCCGAGTCCCAGGGGCAGCTCGTTGGCGTCGATGGTGTCGACGTCGAGGTGGATGGCGAGTCGTGAGGCCCCGGTGGCGCGGAACCAGGCGATGAGCGGGGCGCTGCTGCTGCGCAGGTCGTCGGGGCTGAAGGCCGTCAGGCCCCACTGGGCCACATGGGCGTAGGCGTCGTCCACCCAGTCGTGCAGGGCGGCGAGCGCGATGCGGGACGGGTCGATGGCCGCCGGCAGGTGCGCCAGGACCTCCGGATCACCCCTGCCCGCCAGGGCGGTCACAGCCATGGCGTGGTAGCCGTCATACCCGGTGTCGGGGGTGTCGGTGTCGGGGTGGGAGTCGACCCAGACCACGGCCAGATCCTCCCCGTGCCGGGCCGCGAGGTGCGAGAAGGGGGCCACCGACACCGAGCAGTCCCCGCCGATGGTCAGGATCCGCCGAACGTCGGGGTGGGCGCGGATCCGATCCAGGGCGGCGTCGATGCCGGCCAGGATGGCGCTGCGCGACTCGATGCCGCCGGTCGACCCCTCCGCGCCGTCGGGCCCGGCGAGCTCCTCCAGGGACACCGGCACGATCTCGGTCGGGCCGGCCGACGGTGGGAGCATGGCGGCCAGCGCCCGCGCCCCGGCCACGTAGCCGCGCCGGGCGACCTGCACGGGCAGCTCGGGGACGAGGCTGCCCACGGTGTCGTAGCCGGCGCCCTGCCACTGCGGCCAGATCAGGCGCAGCGTGGCGGGGTCGGTCGCGGCGGGATACGACGGCAGGAATCCCGGGACGACCGCGCCGGGTGGTTCATCCGACGCCAGCGATGCTCGTGCGCTGATCCTGCTCACCCGCTCACGCTAGCCCGCCCGCCCGGCAGCGGCCACCGTTCGGTGGGCAGCCGTCCGACGCGAACGGCGCGAACCAGCGGGCGGCTGACGGCACGCAGCCGACCTTGTCGACGCCAGCCGGATCTGGCGTCTCGATGGTCGCGCCCCGCACGCCCTCCCCACTCGTCGAGTCGAGCAGTGACCTGTCGAGCCCGGCGGAGCAGTCCCCGCGTACGACCCGTTCCGCACCGGGTCACCGCCACCACCGCGTCGGCCCCGGCCAGGGATGGCAGCGGCGCTCCAGCAGTGATCGGACTGGGGCAGCGTCGAAGCCGGTCGTGGCCTCGCAGGTCGGCAGCGCGGCCGCGGTGTCGGCGGAGCGAGGAGTCGGGTCGCCCCCAGCACCCGAGGGCCGGACCCACCACCGAGGTCTCGGTGGACGTGCAGCATGGCCGCATGGCTTCGGGACGTCCGTGGAGGTCAGCCGCCGATCCGGCCCGGGGTCGCGCGATGGTGATCACGCTGCACCGAAAGACCTTGGGATGGCTCTCACGGAAAAGGCTTGGGATAACTCTCACCGCTGGTGGTGGGGCGTGGGATGCTGTGACCGCTGGTCCCCCCGAAGGAGGTGTCGTCGATGAGTCTCAGGTGTCGTGTCGTGGCGGCGGCGCTGGCCTTGCTGGTGCTGCCTGGTTGCGTGTCCACCGCTGCGACCCAGCCGGTGATGTCATCGGGCAGGTCGGTGTCGTCGTCGAGTCGAGTGCCGGTGTGCACCCCGTTGCCCACCCTGGGTCCGCCGCAGGGGTCGCCGACGCCGTGCAGCAGCGAGGAGGCGAGTGCGAACGCGGCCACGGTGGCGCTCGAGCAGGAAGCGATCCGGGTGTACGACCGGTACGCCGCCGAGTACATCCGGCTGCTCTACGAAGGGGGTGCGACCGAGCCGACGCCGGTTTTGGTAGAGACGACCGACGGGACGTTCCAGGAGCACATGATGGGCCCGCTGGGCTACTACAAGGGTAAAGGGCTCTCGGTGAAGGGTCCGACTCCCAGGTTCCGGGCGGCCGTCGACCGGACTGCCCGGTACATCGACACCGAGGTGACGCTGCTGGCCTGCGAGGACGCGACCGGGTCGGCCATGTACAACCCGGACGGGTCGAAATTCCACGATGGGGAGCTCCATGTCTATCAGATGCTGCTGGCTCGCCGTGACGGGCGGCTGAAGATCTTCACCAACAGCAGGCAGGAGGTCTCGTCGTGCCCGCTCGGGTGATCGTGGTCGTGGTGTGGTGCCTGCTCGTCGGTGGCGTTCTCACCGTGCCGCCGCGTGCCCTGCCTGCTGGTCCGGTGAGGGCCGCGACGGCTACCCCGTCGGCGGCGACACCACCGCCTGAGCACGGGAACTACGGTGTGGTGTCTGACTCTGGTGACTCGGTGAGCGTGTCTGCGGGTACGAGTGGGTCGGCTGGTGGGTCGTCGGGTCGGCCGGGTGGTTCGGGTGGTTCTGGTGGGGGCGG
>JBHAES010000141.1:0-4957 GCA_041855725.1 Actinomycetota bacterium | reverse complement strand
TCGCGCAGGCCCTGCACCATGGCGTCGATCCGCGCCTGGGTGAGCGCCAGCCGGTCCACGATGGACTCCTCGGTGCCCACCTCGCGCGCGGCTGCGACGTCGACCCCGTTGGCGGCGAGCAGTTCCGTCGCCGCGTCCGCCAGGGCGTCGGCCATGGCGTGGTCGTGCAGGCTCGTCGCGAGCGCGGCGGTGAGCGCCGGCGGGCGGGACTGCGCCGTCGTCCACGCGTACACCGCCGCGTCCACGGTGGCGGTGTAGCCCCGGTCGAGACCCGCGTACAGCTCGGCCGGGGTGTAGAGCGCCCCCCGGTACGGGTCGAACGGCAGGTCGGGCAGCCTCGGGAACACGAGCGCCCCCCGGTGGGTGAGCAGCGCCTCGGCGCCGGGGGAGAACCGGCACCCCAGGAACACCGCCCCCTGCGGGTCGGACGAGGCCAGCGCCTCGTCGCGACCCGTCAGGTCGAGCGACTGCACCAGCAGCCCCCGCAGCTCGGGCGAGGCGGCCCGCACCCGGTCGAACTCGGCCAGGGTCTCGACCTCGACGACCTCCATCACACGATCCGGAAGCCCGCGGCCAGCAGCGTGGACCGCCGCGACGACGGCCCCACCAGCAGCTCGAAGTCGCCCGGCTCGACGCGGCGCACCGCGTGCTCGTCGACGATGCTGCAGTCGGCGGCGGCCAGCCGCAGCGGCACCTCCCGGGTCTCGCCGGGCGCCAGGTCGACCACCTCGTACGCCTTCAGCTCCCGGTCGGCCCACGTCACCGACGTGACCAGGTCGGACACGTACACCTGCACCACCTCGCGCGCCGGCCGCGCCCCGCGGTTCGACACGGTGACCGTGGCCCGTACCTCGCCGTCGGCCGCCACCTCGTCGGTGGCCACGGCGAGGGCGTCGTAGGTGACGGTGGTGTAGGTGAGGCCCTCGCCGAACACGAACGCCGGGTCCTGGGTGAGGTCGGCGTACGAGGTGCCGTGCTGGCCGCGGACCTGGTTGTAGTAGACCGGCTGCTGGCCGACGTGGCGCGGCACCGACACGGGCAGGCGCCCCGACGGCTCGGTGCGGCCGAGCAGGATCTCGGCGAGCGCCAGGCCGCCGCGCATGCCCGGGTTGAACGCCCACACGACCGCGGCGGCGTCGAGGGCCGACGGCGGCAGCACGAGCGGCTTGCCCGAGACCACCACGACCACCATCGGGGTGCCGGTGGCGGCGACCGCGTCGAGGAGCGCGGTCTGGTCGCCGAACAGGTCGAGGGTGGCGGTGGAGCGGCCCTCACCGGTCAGCGCCACCGTGTCGCCCACCACGACCACCGCGACATCGGCCTCGCGGGCCCGGGCGACGGCCTCGTCGAGCTGCGCCTGGTCGACCGGCGCCGGGCGCGGCACCGAGTACATCGGCTGCCCGTCGGGATAGGTGGGGCTGCCCGGGTACGGCTCGAGCACCTGCAGCGTGGCGCCCTTCGCGTACGTGACCTGCCAGCCGTGCTCCCCAGCGAGCGCGCGCAGGCCGTCGAGCACCGTCTCGGTCAGCTCGCGCGGGTGGCCGTCCGGCATCCAGTCGACCTGCCCCGAGGCGCCCGCCCAGTCGCCGAGCTGGGCGTGCTGGTCGTCGGCGTTGGGCCCGAGCACCGCGATCGTGCCGCCACCGGGCCGCAGCGGCAGCACCCCGTCGTTGCGCAGCAGCACCAGCGAGCGACGGGCCACCTCGAGGGCGACCTCGCGGTGCGCGGCGCAGCCGATCACCTCACGCTGCCGCGCCGGCTGCGGCGCCCGCGGGTCCTCGAACAGCCCGAGCTCGAGCTTGAGCCGCAGGATGCGGCGGACGGCGGCGTCGATCTGGGCCTCGGTGAGCCGCCCGTCGGCCAGCGCCGTCGCCGCCCCCTCCAGGAACGACGGGGTGGTCATCACCAGGTCGTTGCCCGCGGCGACGGCGCGGGTGGCCGCGTCGGCGATGTCGGGGCACACCTTCTGCTCCCACACCATGCGGCCGACGTTGTCCCAGTCGGTGACGAGGGTGCCGTCCCAGCCCCACTCCTGCTTGAGCACGTCGTTGAGGAGCCACCGGTTGGCGGTGATCGGCACGCCGTCCATCGACTGGTAGCCGATCATGAACGTCCGGCACCCCTGACGCGCCACCCGCTCGAACGGCGGCAGGAACCACGACCGCAGCTTGCGCGGGGTGAGGTCGGCCTCGGAGGCGTCGCGCCCGCCCTGGGTCTCGGAGTAGCCGGCGAAGTGCTTGGCGCCCGCCAGCACCGCCGTCGGGTCGTCGAGGCCGTCGCCCTGGTAGCCGCGCACCATCGCCGACCCGAGCTCGCCCAGCAGGTACGGGTCCTCGCCGAACGTCTCGTCGACCCGGCCCCACCGCAGGTCGCGGGCGATGCACAGCACCGGCGAGAACGTCCAGTGGATGCCGGTGGCCGCCACCTCGACGGCCGTGGCGCGCGCCGCCCGCTCCACCAGCGCCGGGTCCCACGTGCACGCCATGCCGAGCTGGCTGGGGAAGATGGTCGCACCCGGCCAGAACGAGTGGCCGTGGATCGCGTCGTCGCCGGTGAGCAGCGGGATCCCGAGCCGGGTCGTGGCCGCCAGCTCGTACGCCCGCACCATCGTCTCGGGCGAGGCGTGCAGGATCGACCCCGCCAGCTTCGTGACGACGATGTCGGTGATGTGGGCCTCGTCGCCCCGGGCGTCGAGCTGCACCATCTGGCCCAGCTTCTCGGGGACCGTCATGCGCGCGATCAGGTCGTCGAGCCGCTCGTCGACGCTCAGCGAGGGGTCGCGGTAGGGCAGGGTCATCGGTTCTCCTGAGGTTCGGGGCGGCCCGCGTGGGGTCCGCCGGACACGTCGTCGAGGGCACCCGCGATCGGTGGGGGCAGCGTGAGCCCGTCGATGTCGAGGTAGGGCTGCAGCTGCGCCACGGTGCGCGCACCCAGCAGCGGGGCGGTGACGCCGGGCGCGTCGCGCACCCACAGCAGCGCCACCTGGGCGGGGGTCAGGTCGAGGCCCTGGGCCGCCGTGGCCAGCGCCTCGACCACGCTCTTCGACCGGGCGTCGAGGTACGGCTCGACGAACCAGCCGAAGTGCTCCGACGCGCCCCGCGAGCCGCGGGGCAGGCCGGTGCGGTACTTGCCGGTGAGCACCCCCCGCCCGATCGGCGACCAGGGCAGGAACCCGAGCCCCAGCGCCCGCACCGCCGGCAGGATCTCCACCTCGGCCCGCCGCGCCAGCAGCGAGTACTCGACCTGCGCCGAGGCGATCGGCACCCGGCCGGGCACCGCCCGCTGCCACGTCACCGCCTGCGCCGTCTGCCAGCCGATGAAGTTCGACAGGCCGACGTAGCGGGCCATGCCGCGCATCACGGCGTGGTCCATCGCGGCGAGGGTCTCCTCCAGGGGCGCGTCACCGTACGCGTGGACCTGCCACAGGTCGACCGCGTCGACCTGCAGCCGGCGCAGCGACCCGGCCAGGTCGTCGAGCATCGCCTTGCGCGACGTGTCCACCACCCGGGTCTCGTCGCGCAGCACGTACCCCGCCTTCGTCGCGATGACGAGGTCGTCGCGGCGGCTGCGGGCCAGCCGCCCCAGCAGCCGCTCCACCTCGCCGTGGCCGTACGCGGCGGCGGTGTCGACCAGGGTGCCGCCGGCCTCGCAGAACGCGTCGAGCAGGGCACCGGCGTCGCGCACCGAGGTGTCGCGGCCCCACGTCATCGTGCCCAGCCCGAGCCGCGAGACCCGCAGCCCCGACGAGCCGAGATGACGCGTGAGCATGCTCGCGAGCCTATCGGGATCCCGCGGGGGGCTCGCGCGACGCTCCTCCGTCGGGTGTCGACGGGCCGCCCGGGTCCGCGTCCGGCCAGGGCGTGGCAGCATGGCGGGATGAGGGAGCCCGAGCCCCACGTGGCCGCCGAGCTGGCGGCCAAGGCCGACGAGCTGCGCGCCCAGATCGCCCGCCTCACCGCGCCGGCGCCCGACCAGGGCACGATCGGCTTCGGCAAGCGGATCGGCGACGGCACCACCCAGGCGATCCAGCAGCTGGCCGACGCCGGCGCCGCGGCGCTGCTCCAGTCCACCCTCGACCAGGTGGTCCGCGCCCAGGCGAAGCTGGCCGACGGCACCTGGGGGGCCTGCGACGGCTGCGGTGGGGCGATCGACCCCGACCGGCTCGACCTGCGGCCCTGGTCGACCACGTGCGTCGCCTGCGCCGACCGGTCCTCACGCCGCGACCCGGGCGGTGGCCGCCGCGGGGGCGTACGGCACCACTAGGGTGGGGGCGAGCGCCGCCACCGGGGCCGGCGGCTGGAGGAGGGCATGACGATGACCGCTGACGTGCGTACCGCCATCACCGAGGGCCGGACCGCCCTCGGCATCGAGCTGGGGTCGACCCGGATCAAGGCGGTGCTGGTGGGTCCCGACCACGAGCCGGTCGCCGTCGGCGGGCACGACTGGGAGAACCAGTTCGTCGACCGGGTGTGGACCTACTCGCTCGACGCGGTCGAGACGGGCGTGCGCGAGGCCTACGCCTCGCTGGTCGCCGACGTCCGCGAGCGCCACGGCGTCGAGCTCACCACCGTCGGCGCCATCGGCGTGTCGGCCATGATGCACGGCTACCTGCCGTTCGACGCCGCCGGCGAGCTGCTGGTGCCGTTCCGCACCTGGCGCAACACCATCACCGGGCCGGCCAGCGAGGAGCTCAGCGCACTGTTCGCCTACACCATCCCGCAGCGCTGGTCGGTCGCCCACCTGCACCAGGCGGTGCTCAACGGCGAGCCCCACGTGGCCGACGTGGCGTACCTGACCACCCTGGCCGGCTACGTCCACGAACGGCTCACCGGCGAGCGGGTGCTCGGCGTGGGCGACGCCAGCGGCGTGTTCCCCATCGACGTCGCCACCGGCGGCTACGACGCCCGCATGCTGCGCCAGTACGACGAGCTGGTCGCCGACCGCGGGCTCGGGTGGC
>JBHAES010000140.1:0-5609 GCA_041855725.1 Actinomycetota bacterium | reverse complement strand
GTCCGCCGCACGGTCCCCGTACGAGGGGTTCCCTCGGGTCCGTACGGGCGGTTCGGCAGCGGCGGGCCGATTCGCCGGGGCTGGGGCGGGTGTGGCAGAATCGGGTGCTGTTGTCCCGCACCACGACTCCTGCCACAGGGGGATCGCTCGCGGACGGGACCGTCTCAAGGATCCGACCACGAAGGTGACCTGTGGCACCAGGCGAGGAACGCATCATGACGCAGCTCATCCAGGAGCTCGACAAGCAGTCGCTGCGCGACGACATCCCCGACTTCCGGCCCGGTGACGCCGTCCGCGTGCACGTGCGCGTGGTCGAGGGCAACCGCTCCCGCATCCAGGTGTTCGCCGGCAACGTCATCGCCCGCAACGGCGGCGGCGTCCAGGCCGCGTTCACGGTGCGCAAGGTGAGCTTCGGCGTCGGCGTGGAGCGTACGTTCCCCCTGCACTCCCCGATCATCGAGAAGATCGAGGTCGAGCGCCGCGGCGACGTGCGCCGCGCCAAGCTCTACTACCTGCGCGGCCTGCGCGGCAAGGCCGCCAAGATCAAGGAGAAGCGGGACTACTGAGCACGCCCCGCCGGGCGGTGGAACCGTCCGAGGATCCCCCCGAGCCGCAGCCGGCGCCCTCCCGGGCTCGCCGGCTGCTGGCGGGTGTCCGGGAGGGCGCGATCATCGTCGTGATCGCCCTGGTGATCGCCACCTGCATCAAGACGTTCCTCGCCCAGATGTTCGTCATCCCGTCGCAGTCGATGGAGAACACGCTCCAGCGCTCCGACCGGGTGCTCGTGGTGAAGGCCGTCGCCTACCAGCGCGGTGACATCGTCGTGTTCGCCGACGACCTGGGCTGGTTGCCGGCCGCCCCGCCGGCCGCCCCCTGGCAGCAGGCGCTCGAGTTCATCGGCGTGGTGCCGGCCAGCGGCGACCAGTACCTCATCAAGCGGCTCGTCGGCCTGCCGGGCGACCACGTGGTGTGCTGCGACGTGCAGGGCCGGATCACCGTCAACGACCAGCCGCTCGACGAGACCGACTACCTCTACCGGCGGCCCGACGGCACCACGGTCAACCCGTCCGACCTGCAGTTCGACGTGTGGGTGCCGCAGGGGCGCGTGTTCGTGCTGGGCGACCACCGCGACGCCAGCGCCGACTCCCGCTACCACCTGTGCGACGTGCGCGGCGCCACCCAGAAGGGCGACAACGCGTTCCCGGCGGTGAGCAGCATCCAGGGGCCGGCGAAGCTGCTGGCGTACCCGTTCGACCGCTACACCACGTTCGCCGCGCCACCCACCTACGCCAACGTGCCCGACCCGCCGACCGCACCCGACCCGCTGCCCGTCCCCCAGGGAGGGGGCTGCTGAGCCGTGGGGGTCGTCGTACGCCCGGGCAGCGGGCTCTACGCCTACGAGCGGGCCCTCGGCCGGGCCGGGCTCGCCCCGGTGGCGGGGGCCGACGAGGCGGGCCGCGGGGCGTGCGCCGGACCGCTCGTGGCGGCCGCGACGATCCTGGCCGACGGCCGCTCCCGACGCATCCAGGGGCTGCGCGACTCGAAGCTGCTGACCGCCGCCCAGCGCGACGAGCTCTACGACGAGATCCTCGCCAAGGCGGTGTCGGTCGCGTGGGTCGAGGTCGCCCCGGCGGAGTGCGACCGGCTGGGCATGCACGTGGCCAACATCCAGGCGCTGCGGCGGGCCCTCGCCCGGCTCGACGTGACCCCGGCGTTCGTGCTCACCGACGGGTTCGGGGTCGACGGGCTGGGGGTGGGCGGCCTGGCCATGTGGAAGGGCGACCGGGTGGCGGCGTGCGTCGCCGCGGCGTCCATCGTGGCGAAGGTCACCCGCGACCGCATCATGGAGGCCCTCGACGCCGACTACCCGCAGTACGAGCTGCGCCGCCACAAGGGCTACTGCACGCCCGTCCACCAGGCGCACCTCGACGCCCTCGGCCCCGCCCCCATCCACCGGCTGCGGTTCGAGAACGTGCGCCGCACCGTACGGGCCGCGCCGACGGCCGGGGGCGGCGCTGGACCCACTAGAGTGGAGGCGCTATGAGCGCAGAGGACCTGGAGCAGTACGAGAGCGAGCTCGAGCTCGCCCTCTACCGCGAGTACAAGGACGTCGTCGGCATCTTCACCTACGCGGTCGAGACCGAGCGACGGTTCTACCTCTGCAACGCGGTCGACCTGAAGGTGCGCACCGAGGGCGGCGACGTGTACTACGAGGTGTCGATGGGTGACGCCTGGGTGTGGGACATGTACCGACCGGCCAGGTTCGTGAAGTCGGCGAAGGTGCTCACCTTCCGCGACGTGTCGATCGAGGAGATCGCCCACTCCGAGCTGCGGGTCCCCGAGGAGAAGTAGCCCACCGGCGTCGCGTCCCTGCCGCACCTCGTACGCCAGCCGCCGTACGAGGCCTCAGGCGGCGGGCCGGGCCACGCGAGGGTCGTCTCGTCAAGGGAGGGCCCTGAGTTGTGGACGGCGGTCTCGGCTGTCCACAGTTGCGGGCCGCAGCGGCACGACCGGCCCTCGGCGTCCCTTAATCCAGGGTGGAGAGAGGAGACGCCGATGGACGGCAGGAGGACCACAGGCGCGGCCGGGGAGGCGGCCGCCGCCGCCCATGTCGAGCGCCTCGGGTGGCGCGTGCTCGACCGCAACTGGCGCTGCGGGCGCCACGGGGAGCTCGACCTGGTGGCGCTGGAGCCCTGCCCGGGTGCGCCGGGCACCGTCGTGTTCTGCGAGGTGAAGACGCGCCGCGGGCTGGGCTGGGGCAGCCCGTTGGAGGCGGTCACGCAGGGGAAGGTCGAGCGGCTGGAGGAGCTCGGCCGCGCCTGGCTGCGGGCTCACCACGTGCAGGGAGACCGGGTGCGCATCGACGCGATCGGCGTCATCCTGTGGCCGGGCCGCCCGCCCGAGATCCGGCACTCGCGGGGGGTGACCCAGTGAGCGCGGTGTGCTCGGTCGCCCTCATGGGGCTGGTGGGGCACGTCGTCGAGATCGAGGCGTGGGTCGGGGGCGGGCACCCCCGCACCCAGCTCGTCGGGCTGCCCGATGCCGCCCTGTCCGAGAGCCAGCACCGGTGCCGGGCCGCCGTGTCGAGCTGCAACATGGAGTGGCCCGACCGGCTGGTCACCATCAACCTGACGCCGGCCAGCCTGCCCAAGGGTGGGTCCCACTACGACCTGGGCGTCGCGGTGGCGGTGCTGCTGGCCACCCGGGCCGGCGGCGACGTCCGGCCCGAGGCGCTGGGTCGCACGGTGCTGCTCGGCGAGCTGGGGCTCGACGGCCGGGTCCGGCCCGTGCGCGGCCTGCTCCCCGCGCTGCTGTCGGCGGTCGAGCACGGCTTCGAGCAGGCCGTGGTGCCCGCGGCCCAGCTCGGCGAGGCCAACCTGGTGCGAGGCATCACGGTCTGGGGCGTCGAGACCTTGCTCGACGTGGTGGGCCTGCTGCGGGGCGAGCCGGTGCACGTGCCGGCGCAGCGCCGCAGCGAGCCGCCTGACCCGCCACGCCGGCTCGACCTGCTCGACGTGGTGGGCCAGGCCCACGCCAAGCGGGTGCTCGAGGTGGCCGCGGCGGGACGCCACCACCTGTTCCTGTACGGGCCGCCCGGCGTCGGCAAGACCATGCTCGCCGAGCGGCTCCCCACGATCCTGCCCGACCTCACCGACGCCGAGGCGCTCGAGGTGATGGCGCTGCGCTCCCTCGCCGACCAGGAGGTGGCCGACCGGCTCGACCTGCGCCCGCCGTACGCCGCACCCCACCACTCGGCGTCGGCGCCGTCGGTGGTGGGCGGGGGACCACGGCTGGCGAAGCCCGGTGCGGTGTCGCTGGCGCACCGCGGCGTCCTGTTCCTCGACGAGGCGCCCGAGTTCCAGACCACGGTGCTCGAGTCGCTGCGGGTGCCGCTGGAGCGGGGCGAGATCGTGCTGAGCCGGTCGGAGGGTCCGGTGACCTACCCGGCCCGGTTCCAGCTCGTGCTGGCGGCCAACCCGTGCCCGTGCGGGAACGCGACCACCCCCGGCGCGGAGTGCACGTGCACGCCCACGGCGATCCGCCGCTACTCGGCCAGGCTGTCGGGCCCGGTGCTCGACCGCATCGACCTGCAGTACCGGCTGCCGCCCATGACCCGCTCGATCCTCGCCCGCGACCTGCCGCCGGGGGAGACGTCGGCGGTGGTGCTGGAGCGGGTCGTCGCCGCCCGCGACCGGCAGGCCGCCCGGCTGCGAGGCACCGGGTGGCGCACGAACGGCGAGGTGACCGGGTCCTTCCTGCGGCGGCACCAGCCGATCCCCGACGGCACCGAGGTGCTCGACGAGGCGTCGCGTCGCGGCACCCTGTCGGCGCGCGGCATCGACAAGGTGCTGAAGGTGTCGTGGACCCTCGCCGACCTCGACGGGGTCGACGTGCCCACCCGTGACCACGTGCACGAGGCGTTCCAGCTCCGGCGCGGCGAGGGAGGTTGGTGATGGACGAGCGTGAGGCACGGCTGGCGCTGGCGTCGGTGGTGGAGCCCGGCACGACCGTCGGGGTGCTCGCCGACGTGCGGGCCCACGGTGCCGAGGCCGCGTGGGGGCGGCTGGTGGGCTCTGACGCCGACACCGGGCTGGTGGCGCGGGCCCGGGCCTACCGGGTGGCGCAGGCCCACCGGCTCCTGGCGGAGCACCGGCTGCGGTTCGTGGTGCCCGGCGACCCGGAGTGGCCCCCGGGGCTGGACGACCTGGCCGACAGCGACCCGGTGGGCGACGTGGCCGGCGACGTGCCGCTCGGTCTGTGGGTGACCGGCCCCGACGACCTGGCGGCCCTGAGCGCGCGCAGCGTGGCCGTCGTCGGCTCGCGGGCGGCCACCGGCTACGGGCAGCGCACCGCCTACGAGATCGGCGCCGGTGTCGTCGCCGCCCGGGTGACCGTCGTGTCGGGCGGCGCCTACGGCATCGACGCCGCAGCGCACCGGGGCGCGCTCTCGGAGGGCGGGCCGACCGTCGCCGTCATGGCCGGCGGCCTGCACGAGGTGTACCCGTGCGGCAACACCCGGCTCCTCCACGCGATCCGCGACCAGTGCGTGCTGGTGTCGGAGAACCCGCCCGGGCAGTCGCCCAACCGGATGCGGTTCCTGGCCCGCAACCGGCTGATCGCCGCCATGTCGCAGGCCACGCTCGTCGTCGAGGCGAGGGTGCGCAGCGGGGCCCGCAACACGGTGGCGTGGGCCCAGCGCATGGGGCGCGTCGTGCTCGCGGTGCCCGGTGAGGTCGGCTCGGCCCAGTCGGAGACACCCCTGGCGCTGATCCGCGACCACGAGGCCGTCCTCGTGCGCCACGCGGCCGACGTGGTGGCGGCCGTCGGTCCGCTGCAGCCCGACCCGGTCCGCCCCGACGAGCCGCCCCGTCGCCTCGACGGCCTCGACCAGCGGCAGCGGCTCGTCTACGAGGCGTTCCCGGCGCGGGCCCCCGTCTCGGTCGACGAGCTGTCGTACGAGGCCAGGCTGACCGCGCGCGAGTGCCTCAGCGCCCTCACCGTGCTCGAGCGCGGCGGCCTGGTCACGGCGACCGATGACGGGCGGTGGCGCCTGGTGCGGGTGCGGTGACCGGGGCGCGGACGGCAGGGGTCATGGGGCCGGTCGACAG
>JBHAES010000139.1:0-4329 GCA_041855725.1 Actinomycetota bacterium | reverse complement strand
GTCGGGCTCAGGCTGCGGGCCTCGGCGGCGGGCCGCCCGGCGGACGGCGGCTGCGACGGCGTGCCCGGCAGGGTGGGCGCCTCGCGGCGCAGCTGCGGCGTGGTCGGCTCGACGGCCCGCGACGCCTCGGGCACCGCCTCGATCGGCACCGGACGCCACGAGGTCTGGTCACCGGGCGCGGTGCTCGCCGCGGGGGCCGCGGCGTCGGCCGGGTCGTCGTCCCAGCCGTCGTCCCACTCGTCGTCGTCCCAGTCGGGCGTCACGAAACGACGGGGCCGGCCACCAGGGGCCGGCAGCACCGTGGTCTCCAGGTCGTCGGGTAGCGCGGCACGCCGCGGCGCCGCCTGCGGGTCTCGCTCGTCGGCCACGTGCACCTCCCCCTTCTTCGACCGGCGACCGGCGTCACCAGCGTCACAACTTTATCTGCCCTGGCGTGTCCGGGCTCCCCATCGTGGTGCGGTGGGCGAGCATGGACCCCCATGGCAACGAAACGGAGCAGACCGCCGAAGCGGGTCAGCCTCGCGGTCGCCGGCCTCGGGCCGCAGCCAGACGAGAGCCTAGACGAGATCCGCGCGCCCGCCATGCCGTGGCTCGTCGCCGCCCTCGCCGGCGGGGCCCTGAGCGCCCTCGCCGGGTGGCTGGTCGTGGTGGCCCCCATCGGCCTGGCGTGGCTCACCACCCCCGTGGGGGAGCTGCCGGGGGCGCTGCGGCTCGGCACCCAGGTGTGGCTCCTCGGCCACGGCGCCGGCGCCACCCTCGACCGGCTCCACGTGACCCTCGTGCCGCTGGGCCTCACGGCGCTGTTCGCCGTCATGCTGCTCACCGTGGCGGGCTGGGCCGCCCGGCAGGCGCAGCTCGTCTTCCCCGACGACGACCTGGCCGACGAGGTGCGCCGCCGTACCGTGCTGCGCGTCGCCCTCGCCGTCACCGCCTCGTACGGGGCGTCGGTCGGGCTCACCTCGTTCCTCACCAGTACCCCGCAGCAGACCGCCCGGGCCCTGCTGGGCGCGGTGCTCGTGGCCGGTGGCGCGGGCGTGGTCGGCGCGGCGCGTACGGTGCGGTGGCAGCCCACCGCGTCGTGGCCCCGCTGGGCGCGGCTGGTGCCCCGGTCGGCGGCCGCGGCGCTGCTCACCCTCGTCGCGGGGTCGTCGCTCGCCCTCGTGGCGGCCCTGTGGCGCGCCCGCGCCCGGGTCGTCGAGCTGACCGACGCCCTCGGCGCCGACCTCACCGGCCAGCTGGCCTTGGTGGCCGGGCAGGTCGCGTACGTGCCGAACCTGGTGCTGTGGTGCGGCTCGTGGGTGCTTGGCGCCGGGTTCACTCTCGGCGACGGCTCGGTGGTCTCGCCCACGCTCACCCAGGTGGGCCTCCTGCCCGGCGTCCCGGTGGCGGGCGCGGTCCCGCCCGAGGCGTCGGGGCAGACGGGGAACCTGTGGTGGCTCTGCGTCGGTGTGCTCGCCGGCGCCGCCGCCGCGTACGTGGCGGGCCGTGACCGGCGCGTCCGGTTCGACGAGCAGGCGATCGTGGGCACCCTCGCCGGCGGGTTCGCCGGCCTCGTGTTCACCCTCGTGGCGCTGCTGTCGCGCGGCGACCTCGGCGTGGGGCGGCTGGTCGGCCTCGGCCCGCGACCGGTCGAGCTGGCCGTCATGTCGGTGACGCTGCTGGGCCTGTCGGGCATGGCGGCCGGCCTCGTGCTCGGCCTCGTCCGCCGCCCCCTCGACGGCGACGGCCCCGACCAGGGCGAGTCGACCGAGCCCCTGCAGCGCCGCCGGTCGACCCTCGACCTCACCAAGCCGATCCCACGGGCGTCGGAGCGCGCCGACGAAGACCGGTAGATTGGCCCCGTGCCCAGCCCCACGCCCCGCGTCCTCGTGCTCGTGTCAGGGTCGGGCACCCTGCTGCAGGCGCTGCTCGACGCCGTCGCGGCCGGCGACCTCGCCGTCGAGGTGGTGGCCGTCGGCGCCGACCGGGCCGACGCCTACGGGCTCGTCCGCGCCCAGCAGGCCGGTGTCGCCACCTTCGTGCACCCGCTGCGCAAGGGCGCCGACCGGGCCGCGTGGGACGAGGCCCTCACCCGACTGGTCGCCGACCACGACCCCGACCTCGTCGTGTGCGCCGGGTTCATGAGGCTGCTGGGACCGGTGTTCCTCGACCGGTTCGGCGGCCGGGTCGTCAACAGCCACCCGGCGCTGCTGCCGTCGTTCCCCGGCGCCCACGGCGTCCGCGACGCCCTCGCCCACGGCGTGAAGGTCACCGGCTGCACCGTGTTCGAGGTCGACGAGGGGGTCGACACCGGGCGGATCCTGGCGCAGGAGGCGGTCGCCGTCCGCGACGACGACACCGAGGCGACGCTGCACGAGCGGATCAAGCAGGTCGAGCGGCGCGTGCTGGTCGACGTGGTACGGGCGCTGACGGCGCCCCAGGCAGGCGCCGGCGACGGTAGCCGTACGGAGGTGGGTGGATGAGCGAGGACCGGGTGCCGATCCGGCGCGCGCTGGTGTCGGTCTACGACAAGACAGGGCTGGCCGACCTGGCCCGGGCGCTCACCGCGGCCCGGGTGCAGGTGGTGTCGACGGGCAGCACGGCGGGGCTGCTCGCCGAGGCGGGGGCCGACGTCGTCGAGGTGGCCGACCTCACCGGCTTCCCCGAGTGCCTCGACGGTCGCGTCAAGACGCTCCACCCGGCGGTGCACGCCGGGATCCTCGCCGACCGGCGGCGGCCCTCCCACGTGGCGCAGCTCGACGAGCTGGGCGTGGCACCGTTCGACCTCGTGGTGAGCAACCTCTACCCGTTCGCCCAGACCGTCGCCTCGGGCGCCTCGGTCGACGACTGCGTCGAGCAGATCGACATCGGCGGGCCGGCGATGGTGCGGGCCGCGGCCAAGAACCACCCGTCGGTGGCGATCGTCACCTCGCCCGACCAGTACGACGACCTCAAGCGGGCCCTCGCCGAGGGCGGCTACACCTTCGAGCAGCGCGCCGCGCTCGCCGCGCAGGCGTTCGTGCACACCGCCACGTACGACACGGCCGTCGCGACATGGCTGACCACGGTGGCCACCGACTCCTCGGGCAGCGACCACTTCCCGGCGTGGCTGGGCACGACGTGGCGCAAGGCCCGCACCCTGCGCTACGGGGAGAACTCCCACCAGGCCGCCGCCCTCTACCTCGGCGACGGGCCCGCGGGGCTCGCCCAGGCCGAGCAGCTCGCCGGCAAGGAGATGAGCTACAACAACTACACCGACGCCGACGCCGCCTACCGCGCCGCCCACGACTTCGCCGAGCCGTGCGTGGCGATCATCAAGCACGCCAACCCGTGCGGCATCGCCGTCGGCGCCGACGTCGCCGAGGCCCACCGCAAGGCCCACGCCTGCGACCCGGTGTCGGCGTTCGGGGGCGTGATCGCCGCCAACCGCGAGGTCGACGAGGCGATGGCCCGCCAGGTCGCCGAGGTGTTCACCGAGGTGGTCGTCGCCCCCTCCTACAGCGACGCCGCCCTCGGCGTGCTCACCGCGAAGAAGAACCTGCGGGTGCTCGTCGCCCCGCCCTACCCGCGTACGGGCCGCGAGACCAAGGCCGTCACCGGCGGGCTGCTGGTGCAGGCCCCCGACGCCCTCGACGCGCCCGGTGACGACCCCGCCGCCTGGCGGCTCGTGGCCGGCGCCCCCGTCGACGACGCCACCCTCGCCGACCTCGCGTTCGCCTGGCGGGCGTGCCGCGCGGTGCGGTCCAACGCGATCCTGCTCGCCGCCGACGGCGCCTCGGTGGGCGTCGGCATGGGCCAGGTGAACCGGGTCGACTCGTGCCGGCTCGCCGTCGAGCGGGCGGGGGAGCGGGCCCGGGGCGCCGTGGCGGCCTCCGACGCGTTCTTCCCGTTCGCCGACGGGCCGGCGATCCTGCTCGAGGCCGGCGTGCGGGCCATCGTCCAGCCCGGCGGCTCGATCCGCGACGACGAGACGATCGCCGCCTGCGAGCAGGCCAAGGTGGCGCTCTACCTCACCGGCACCCGCCACTTCTCCCACTGACCGCACCGGCCCCGACCACCACGAGGAGACCTTCGTGACCGCGCAGACGATGGACGGCAAGGCCGTCGCCCAGCAGATCCTCGCCGAGCTGTCCGTACGGGTGGCGGCGCTGCGGGAGCGGGGGGTGACGTGCGGGCTCGGCACGGTGCTCGTGGGCGACGACCCGGCCTCGCACTCGTACGTCCGCGGCAAGCACCGCGACTGCCGCACGGTGGGCATCGAGTCGATCCAGGTGGAGCTGGGGGCCGAGACGACCGCCGAGCAGCTGGCGGCCGAGCTGGCCCGGCTCAACGCCGACCCCCGGTGCACCG
>JBHAES010000138.1:0-16176 GCA_041855725.1 Actinomycetota bacterium | reverse complement strand
GGGCGGCGAGCAGGTCGTCGGCGGGGTAGCCGACCTCCTCGAGCGTCAGCCCGCCGGGGTGCATCACGTGGACCTCGCCGGCGCGCTCGCCGCGGTGCAGCAGGCCGGCGAGCCAGTCGGCGTCGCGGCTGCCGTCACCCACGGCCACGAGGGCGCCCACCAGCGAGCGGACCATCGAGTGGCAGAAGGCGTCGGCGCGCACCTCCACCTCGACGGTGCCGGCCGGGGTGCGGCGTACGGCGAGGACCTGCAGCGTGCGGATCGTGGTCGCCTGGGGCCGGGGCCGACAGAAGGCGGCGAAGTCGTGCAGCCCCGTCAGCCGCTGCCCGGCGGCGTGCATGGCCGCAGCGTCGAGCGGGCCCCGTACGGTGGCGACGCTGGCGCGCAGCAGCGGGTCGGCGGCGGCCGGGCTGTCGCACAGCCGGTAGACGTAGCGGCGCCACACCGCCGAGAAACGGGCGTCGAACCCGTCGGGGGCGGGGGCGACGCCGCGGACGACCAGGTCGTCGGGCAGCACCCGGCCCAGCCGGCGCAGCAGCAGGGGAACGGTCGCCTCGAGGTGGCCGCGGCCCGCGTCGCACGCGGCCGGCAGGTCGACGTGGGCGACCTGCCCGCGGGCGTGCACCCCGGCGTCGGTGCGGCCGGCGACGGTGAGGGGGGTGGCGTGGTCGAGCCGCAGCACGCGCGGCACCCAGCGCTCCAGCTCCCCCTGCACCGTACGCAGCCCCGGCTGCGCGGCCCAGCCCGAGAAGGCGGTGCCGTCGTAGGCGAGGTCGAGGCGGAACCGGGCGAGGGTCACGGTCGGCTCCGGTAGGCGAGGTCGACGATCTCGCGGCCCTCGTCGAGGCCCCGCTGCTCGTACTTGGTGACCGGACGCTCGGCGAACCGGGGCCACGGCGTGACCGGCTCGAACCGCGGGTGGTGGTCGAGCACCTGCCGCACGTGGTCGGCGTAGTCGGCCCAGTCGGTGGCCAGCAGCAGCACCCCGCCAGGTGTGAGCCGCGACGCCACCAGGTCGGCGAACGCGGCCGAGACGAGGCGTCGCTTCGCGTGCCGCGCCTTGTGCCACGGGTCGGGGAACCACACCCGCAGCTCCGCGACCGAGGCGGGCCCGAGCAGCCGCTCCAGGCCCTGCACCCCGTCGGCGACGACGACCCGGGCGTTGGTGACCCTGCCCGCGGCCAGCCGGCCGACGGTGGCGGCGACCGCCGGCTCGAACACCTCGAACGCCAGGTGGTCGTGGTCGGGACGCGCCTGCGCGGCTGCGAGCAGCGCGTGGCCGGTGCCCGAGCCGAGCTCCACCACGAGCGGGGCCCGGCGGCCGAAGACGGCGGCCAGGTCCAGGCACGGCTGCCGCGCCACCGAGGTGGAGCGCTCGTCGCGGGCCACGTCGACCACGTACGTGCCCCGGTGGGCGGCCCACGCCCGCTGCTGGGCGGCGTTCATGCGCGCGCTGCGTCGTACGAAGCTGACGACCTCGCGCCGCACCATCCGGTCGCCCATGCGCCCCACCCTACCGGGGGAGCGTCCGGGCGACCCCCGGTGCCCGGCGGCGCCGCAGCGGGCACACTGGGAGCATGCGTCTGATCGGTAACGTCATCTGGCTCGTGTTCGGCGGGGTCTGGCTCGCGCTGGGCTACTTCGTCGCCGGCGTCGTCAGCTGCATCTTCATCGTCACCATCCCGTTCGGCATCGCGTCGTTCCGCATGGCCCGCTACGCGCTGTGGCCCTTCGGCAGCGCCGTGGTCGAGAAGCCGGGCGCCGGCGCCGGGTCGGCGATCGCCAACGCGATCTGGTTCGTCGTGGCCGGCATCTGGCTGGCGCTCGGCCACGTCGCCACCGCCCTGGCGCAGACGCTCACCATCGTGGGCATCCCGGTGGCCCTTGCCAACCTCAAGATGATCCCGGTGACCTGCTTCCCCTTCGGCAAGGACATCGTGCCCACCTCGTCGCTGGCCCCGGGCCAGCGGCCCCTCCACTCGTTCTGACGCCGACGGGCGCCCCCGCCTGAGGTCGGCGGAGGTGCGCGAACGGCGGCGGAGGGGCAGGATGCGTCTGTGAACTACGGCTACCTCTTCATCACCACCCTGGTGACGCTGTGGGTGATCATGGACCCGCCCGGCCTGCTGCCGGTCTTCATCGCGCTCACCGGCCGCCTCGAGCCGAGGCACCGCCACGCCGCCGCCCTCAAGGCGGCGCTCGTGGCCGCCGGGGTCATCGGCCTGTTCGCCGTGTTCGGGCAGGCCATCCTCGACTACCTGCACGTCTCGGTGGAGGCGCTGCAGGTCTCGGGCGGGCTGCTGCTGCTCATCGTGGCCATGGAGCTGCTGACCGGCAAGCTCGACGAGGCGCCCGAGAGCCCGGAGGACGCCGTCAACATCGCCATCGTGCCGCTCGGCACCCCGCTGCTCGCCGGCCCGGGCGCGATCGTGGCCACCATGCTGGCCGTACGGTCGGCCGACACGGTGCCCGGCAAGGCGGTCGTCGGCGCCGCCGTGGCGCTCACCATGGTGCTGGTGTACCTGTTCATGCGGTTCGCGCCGGCGATCAAGCGGCTGCTCAAGGACGAGGGCGTGGTGCTGCTCACCCGCATCGCGGGCCTGCTGCTCGCCGCGATCGCCGTGCAGATGATGGCCGACGGCATCCTCGGCTTCGCCCGTACGTTCTGAGCCGTACGACCTGAGCCGCAGACAGCGACCGGCCCGGCGGTCTCGCCGCCGGGCCGGTGCGCGGGTGGACCGGGTGCCTCAGGCCTTCTCGTTGGCCTTGATCGCGGCCTCGACGAGGTTGGCCGGCAGCAGCTCGTAGCCGTGGAACGTACGGGTGAACGACCCCGTGCCCTGGGCCAGGCCGCGCAGGTCGATCGCGTACTTCGACAGCTCGCTCTGCGGCACCAGCGCCTTGATGATGGCGTGGTGGGCCTCGTCGGCGTCGGTGCCGAGCACCTGGCCGCGGCGGCCCGACAGGTCGGTCATGACCGCCCCCATGTACTCGTCGCCGACCACCACGGTGACCTCGTCGACCGGCTCCAGCAGGGTGACCGTCTTGGTGCTCGCCGCCTCCTTCATCGCGAGCTGGCCCGCCAGCTGGAACGCCATGTCGGAGGAGTCGACGGAGTGGGCCTTGCCGTCGAAGAGGGTGACCTGCAGGTCGACGACCGGGTAGCCGGCGAGCACCCCCTTCTCGAGCTGGGCGCGCACGCCCTTCTCGACCGACGGGATGAACTGGCGCGGCACCGCGCCGCCCACCACCTTGTCGACGAACTTGAAGCCCTCGCCGCGGGGCAGCGGCTCGATCTCGATCTGGCACACCGCGTACTGCCCGTGGCCGCCGGACTGCTTCACGTGGCGGCCCTGCGCCTTGACGCTGGTGACGAAGGTCTCGCGCAGCGCGACCTTGATGTCCTCGGTCTCGACGTTGACCCCGTAGCGCTCCCGCAGCCGGTTGAGCAGCAGGTCGATGTGGGCCTGGCCCATCGTCCACAGCACGATCTGGTCGGTCTCGACCGTACGCTCCACGCGCACCGTGGTGTCCTCGACCGCGAGCCGCGCCAGGGCGGTGGGCAGCTTGTCCTCGTCGTTGCGGGTGGCGGCCTTGATGGCCACCGGCAGCAGCGGCTCGGGCGCGTTCCACGGGGCGATCAGCGCCGGCTGCTCACGCGCCGACAGCGTGTCGGAGGTCTCGGCGTGGCCCAGCTTGTTGACGAGCACGATCTGGCCGGCGACGGCGCGCTGCGTGGGCTTGCTCTCCAGGCCCACCGGCACGCTCATCTGCCCGATGCGCTCCTCCTCGTCGTGGTCGGGGTGGGCCGGGTCGGAGCGGCCGGTGAACAGCGACCGGTGGCCCGACACGTGCACCACGTCGTCGGTGGCGAGGGTGCCGTTGAAGATGCGCACCATCGACAGCCGGCCGGCGAACTGGTCGGACGTGGTGCGGATGACCTCGGCCACGAGCGGGCCGTCGGGGTTGCCGACCTCGACGGTGAGGGGGTCGCCGTCGGGCGTGGTGACCTCGAGCCGATGCTTCGACGGGGCCGGGAACGACCGCTCGATCACGGCGAGCAGCTCCTCGGAGCCGAGGCCGTTGACCGACGTCACCGGGATCACCGGGTAGAAGCGGCCGTTCTCGACGGCGAGCATGAGGTCGGCCACCAGCTCGTCGGTCTTCAGGGTGTCGCCCTCGAGGTAGCGGTCCATGAGGTCGGCGTCCTCGGACTCCTCGATGATGCCCTCGATGAGCTCGGTGCGGTAGTGCTCCACCACCTCGATCTCCTCGGGGGTGGCCTCGCGCTTGACGACCTGGCCCGAGCTGTAGTCGTGGACCCGCTGCGACACCAGGGAGATGTTGCCGGCGATCTGGCCGCCGACGGTGAGCGGCGCGTACGAGGGCTGCACGCCCTTGCCGAGGGAGTCCTGCAGCGAGGCGAGCGCCTCGTCGAACGAGGTGCGGCCGTCGTCGAGCTTCGTGACGACGATGGCGCGCGGCAGGTTGACCGCGGCGCACTCGTGCCACAGCTGGGCCGTCGCCGCGTCGATGCCGTCGGCGGCCGCCACCACGAACACGGCCCCGTCGGCCCCGCGCAGACCCGCCCGCAGCTCGCCCACGAAGTCGGGGTGGCCGGGGGCGTCGAGCAGGTTCACCACGACCTCGCCGGCCGGGATGGCGGCGACGACGAGCTGCGAGGTGCGTTCCAGGTCGTCCTTCTCACCGCGGTAGCCGGTGATGCGCGACCGGAGGAGATGCTCGAGCAGGGTGGTCTTGCCGGACCCGGACGACCCCACCAGCACGACGTTGCGGATCTCGTCGGGGGAGGTGACCTGGGCGATGTTGGCGCTCGTCTTCGAACTCATGGCCCGCACCCTACCCTGCCGGTCGGACGAGGACCATGGGGGTCCGCCAACCGCCCGGGCCCCGTACGGACCCGGGCCGGCGGCACGGTCGTACGGTCAGCCGCGCTCGTGCATCGGCACGTACTGCCGCGTGGGGTAGCCGGTGTAGATCTGCTTGGGACGCATGATCTTCTGGTCGGGATCGCTCACGTTCTCCAGCCACTGCGCCATCCACCCGGCCGTGCGCGGCACCGCGAAGAGCACCGTGAACATCTCGGGCGGGAAGTCGAGCGCCTCGTAGATGAGGCCCGAGTAGAAGTCGACGTTGGGGTAGAGCCGGCGCGACACGAAGTACTCGTCGTCGAGGGCGATCTTCTCCAGCTCCACCGCCACCCGCAGCAGCGGGTTCACGCCGGTGACCTCGAACACCTCGTCGACCGCCCGCTTGATCACCTTGGCCCGCGGGTCGTAGTTCTTGTAGACCCGGTGCCCGAAGCCCATGAGCCGGCCGTTGCCGGCCTTCACGGCCTCGATGAACTCGGGCACCCGGTCGACCGAGCCGATCTCGCGCAGCATCTTGAGCACGGCCTCGTTGGCCCCGCCGTGCAGCGGGCCGAAGAGGGCCGCGATGCCGGCCACGGCCGACGTGTACTGGTCGTTGCCGGCCGAGGCCACCGACCGTACGGCGTTGGTGGAGCAGTTCTGCTCGTGGTCGGCGTGCAGCACGAACAGCACCTCGAGGGCGTTCACGAGCCGCGGGTCGGCCTTGTAGAGCTTCTCCTGGCGCTGGAACAGCATGGCGAGGAAGTTCTCGATGTAGCCCAGCTCGTCGGAGGGGTAGACCCAGTTGTAGCCGAGCGAGTGGCGGTGGGCGAAGGCCGCGATCGTGGGCATCTTGCCGATCAGGCGCACGATGTTGTCCATCTGCTCCTGCGGGTCGTGGATGTTGCGGGCGCCCGGATAGAACGTGAGCAGCGACGCCACCGAGGCCATCATCTTGGCCATCGGGTGGGCGTCGTAGCGGAACGCGTCGATGATGTCCTTGACGTTCTCGTGCAGCAGGCGGTGGTGGTTGACGTCGCCCTCCCACGTGGCCAGCTGCTGCTGGTTGGGCAGCTCGCCGTGCAGGAGCAGGTAGGCGACCTCAAGGTGGTTGGCGTTCTCGGCGAGCTGCTCGATGGGGTAGCCCCGGTACTCGAGCACCCCGGCGTCGCCGTCGATGTAGGTGACGGCGCTCTTGCAGCTGGCGGTGTTGGTGAACCCCGGGTCGTAGGTCGCCAGCGGGCCCTGGTCGGTCGGTACCTGACGCAGGTCGGAGGCCCGGATGGTGCCGTCCACGACGGGCAGGTCCACGGTGGTGCCGTCGGCACGCAGGGTGATGTCAGCCATGGCGGCACCCTATGCAGCCGTGTCAACCCCCTGGCGGGCTGGTCACACGCTGGACAGCCGGTCCGGGTCCCGGGCAGCGGGTGCCTCGAGCCCCGTACGGGACCGTCGGCTGACGGCGTACGCTGCCGGCGCGACAAGGGCCGACGGCCCTGGGCTGGGTGGTGGTGGCGGGCGGGCTGGGATCATCTCCCCGAACCGGCCGACGGAGGGCCGGTCGGGTACGGGACTGAGCGCGTGGCCGGCCCCGCCTACAGTGGCGTCCGTGACGGACGTCCCCATCGCCCTGCCCTCGCACCGTGGCCTGCCCGTACGGACCAGGTGGCCCTCCAGCCCGGCGAGCACCCGGTGTCTGCCTGGCTGGCGAGCCCGACCGTGGAGCTGGTCGCCTACCTGGCCCGGCGTGCCGGCACGCCCGAGGGTCGCCCGGCCGTCATCGCGATGGATGGCCGCGGCGGCTCGGGCAAGACGAGCCTGGCCTCAGCCCTGGTCGCGGCGGTGCCCGGCACTCAGGTCCTGCACGTCGACGACCTGGACTGGAACGAGCCGCTCTTCGCGTGGGACCACCTGCTCGTGGCTGCGCTCACCGAGATCCACCGCACCGGCGCCCTCGACCTGATCCCCCCGGCCTGGCCGGCCCACGGGCGAGCCGGCGCGCTCGTCATCCCCGCCGGAGCGCCACTGGTGGTGGTCGAGGGCACCGGCGCCGGGATGCGTGCCGTCACGGACCTCATCGACCTGCACGTATGGGTCCAGACCGACGACGACGTCGCCGAGGCACGCGGCATCGTGCGAGACACCGAGGAGGGGGCCAACGGTGACGCCGAGGAGACCGTCGCCTTCTGGCACTGGTGGATGGCCGGCGAGCGCCGCTTCTTCGCCGCCGACAGGCCCTGGCTGCGCGCCGACGTCATCGTGTCGGGGGAGGCGCTGCCGGGGCTGCTGCCGGGCGAGACCGCTTGGGTCGAGGGGCCGTTGCCCGCCTGACCCTGCCAGGAGGGCACAGCACGAGAGGTCTGGGCGAGAGATCTGGGGGCGGTTGGGGTACGTCGCTCGGGACACGTGCGCTGGGCGTCGGTTGTCGCGCCGGCCCCTTCGGGCTGCGCGGCCTGGTGGAGGTCCTGGCGGTGGCCGCGTCTGCCCGCTTGCCCGCCAGACCTCGCGGACTCGACGACGGTCCATGCACGACGATGTGCGTCGGCGGGCTCCGATTGGGGGCGGGCGTGGTGTGCTGCCGCGGCTCGTGTGGGTCCTGCCGACATCGTGCGGTGACGGGTTCGTCGTCGCCGTTGGCGTCGTCTGCCGCGGCCATCGTCCCTGGTTGCGGGCGGCGGTCAGGCGGCGCACCCGCGGCGCGTCCGGGGCGGCTGGTGGTTGCGTTGGGTCCGCGCCGCGGGAACGGCACCCGTGGTGGCGGGCGGCTCGTGGTCGGGGGGCGTCGGGTCGGTGCCGCTGTCGGGTGCGGTTGGGCTGGGGTGCTGGTGGTGGTTGGGGGCGGTCCTCGGTGCTCTGGGCGTCGATGAGCTGGTGGGGCTCTGATCTGGTGCGGGCCTGGGTGATGCTGCCGCGGCTCGCGCCGGTCCTGCGGGCATTGTGCCCGAAGGTTCTTCTTCGACGGTGGTCGTTGGTGGGCGCTCCCGGCGGGGGACTGTCGTGGTCATCGCTCGAAGTCGTGGGTGGATTGGTGGCAACAAATCCCTTGTTTATTCGTACTGGCGTCCTGTATCATTGGTGTATGAGCCGCCGGAGCAAGCCCACCACCGCCACTGCGGGTGAGCTGCTGCCCGTGGAGAACACCGGCATCCCTGCAGCAGCCCGTGACCTGGTGGAACGGTTGAAGGCTGAGGACGCTGTTGAGCGGGCTGCTCGGGCTGACAAGTTGGCCACGATCGCTGAGCTGTTGGATGCGTTCGATGCGGCCCGGTTGAACTGGGACGCCACCACCGGGTCATCCTTCGAGGCCGATCCGACGTACGACGTGCTGGTGCCTCAGGCCGAGTGGGACACGCTGTCCCTGGTGTCGTTGGAGGTCGGGACCGCGCTCGGGGTGTCGCCGGGGAGTGGGTGGGAGCTGTGTCGTGACGTGGTGACCCTGCGGAGTCGGTTGCCCCGACTCTGGGAAGCGGTCACCTCGGCGCGGGTGGCGGTGCACGCGGCGCGGGCGGCGGCCCGGGTCGTGGGTTCTCGTCCGGAGTTGTCGGCTGCTGATGATGAGGTGGTGGACCGGGAGTTGTCGGTCCGGTTGATGTGGGCGGTGACTGCGGAGAAGGCGGAGAAGTACGCGCGGGCGTGGGTGATGAGCCGGCTGCCGGACGAGGCTGCGGAAGCGGCCCGGCGGAGTCTGAAGGAGCAGCGGGTGTGGTGGCGTCGCTGCCGTTACACACCGACCGGTATCGCCGAGCTCGGCGCGTGGCTCGCCATGCCGCAAGCCGTCGCGGTCGAGGCCGGGATCTCCCGGGTCGCCGCCGCCCTGGCCCGGGCTGGCGACAGCCGTGATCTGGAGGCTCGCCGGGTGACCGCCCTCGCCGTGCTCGCCGACCCGTTGCGGCACCTGGCGGTGCTGGCCGCGGACCCCCAGCCGGCGTTGGATGCTGATGTGGAGGTGGCTGCGGTGCGGCGGCTGGCCACGATCTCTGGGTGTGAGGTCGACTGCGGGTTCGACGACGCTGACCGGGAGTGGTTCTCCGACTGTGCCCAGACGGACTCGGTGGGGCGGATCGAGTACCACAAGACCGCGACGGCGCCCGACGAGTTGCCTGATCTAGGGGTGGTCGGTGCGGAGATGGACGCTGATCCTGAGGCGTCTCACTGGGCACACGCCAGCACCGGTGGCACCAGCGACGGTGACGGTGGTGGGGTTCCGGTGGTGGCTGGGGACGTCGTCGGGAAGGGTTGCGATGCCGCGTGGCTGCCGGACGCGCTGGCCGGGCTGAGCACGCTGCTGCGTGACCCGGGTCGGTTCGCTCCGACGGCGACCGTGGTGGTGCATGTGACGGCTGATGCGGTCGCGGCTGGTGGTGGGGTGTGTCGGATCGAGGCGAACCAGGTCACCCCCACCCCCGACCTGCTTCCCCTCGGCGCCCTCCGCGACCTCCTCGCCGGGTGCCGGGTCACGGTCCGCCCGGTGATCGACTTGAACGAGGTGCCGCACGTGGACCGCTACGAGATCCCCGACTGGTTGCACCGGGCAGTCCGGTGGCGTACCCCGACCGAGGCGTTCCCCTACTCGACCCGGCCTGCGGAGCGGCCCTGTGACATCGACCACACCCAGCCGTGGCGACCCGGCAGCACTCTGACGAGGCTGGATAACCTGGCGCCGTTGTCGCGGCGGGTGCATCGGGCGAAGACGATGGGGGCGTGGCGGGTCTTGCAGCCTCACTCCGGGGTGTGGGAGTGGATGAGTCCGGTCGGGCAGCGGTACCTGGTGGGCCCGTTGGGCACGTGGACGGCGTCCCCTGCCGACCCGGACCCCGGGTGGGTGAGGCCGGGTGGGAACCTGGCGGCGATCCTCGCTTCGGCGGACCCGCCGCGTCGGCACAAGCTGCCTCGTAAGCAGGCGCCGAGCCTGTATGCGTGGCGGGACGAACCTGACGACACACCCCCGCCCTTCTAGACCCGGCTCGACACGATCAGCCCGTACCCCACCCACGGGGGCGGGCCGGTCGTGCTGCCATGACGCAGCCGATTGGCTCCGCAGGGTGACGCGTGCCCACGGGCAGTCGCTCCGGCGGCGGCCGTCTGGGACGCGCCTCGGGCCGTCGAGCGACCATCGCTCGCGACCAGAGGCGACGACCACGAGCGACGAAGCCCAACGGCGGCGACGACCCAGCCACCGAAGCGATGCCCGCAGGAGGGCATGAGCCGCGGCAGCGCCCCAACGCCGGCACCAGGTCGGAGCCCTGCGCCTCATCGATGCCTGGAGCACCCGAGGACCGCCCGCAACCACCGCCAGCAGCCCAGCCCAGCCGCACCCGGCAGCGGAACCGACCCGACGCCCCCGACCAGCAGCCGCCCGCAACCACCGTTGTCGTTCCCGCGGCGCGGACCCAGCGCGACCACCGGCCGCCCCGGACGCGCCGCGGGCGCGTCGGGCGACCGCCGCCCGCAACTGACGACGAGGGTCATGGCCGACGACGCCCATGGCGGCGACGAACCGGCTACCGGGACGATGCCCGCGGGACGGGAGGAGCCGCGGCAGCTCCACGAGACCTCACCCCGATCGGAGCCTCTGGCTCGTCGACGCCCTGAGCGGCCAAGCTGCCGCCCGCAACCAGGCCGAGCACCCAGACCGACAGCACCGAGCTGCCCAGCCGATCCGATGCGCCCCGATCACGCTCCGCCGCGACCACAGCCGCCCGTCCCCGCAGCAGAACCTGACGTGACCACCCGCCGGGTGACTTCGGGCCACCGCCGACCGGGCCCACGGCCGACCACGGGGCGACGGACCCGTGGCATGATGCGAGCCGCGAGCCAGCGGTCGGCATCCCGCCCGGGACCACCACGTGCAGCGCCGGCGTGGGGCCCCGTACGCACCCCGGCGGGGCGTCAGGGCCACCCGGTTTGGTGTTAGGCGGCGGTGGACGGTAGATTGAAGCGCCGTTGTGCCCGGTGTCTCGACCCGTGGCAGCGCGAAGTATCGACATCAACCGAAAGATGGGTCAGCCACGTGTCCACGTACAGCCCGAAGCCAGGTGAGATCACCCGGAACTGGCACGTCATCGACGCCTCCGACGTCGTCCTCGGCCGGCTGGCTGTCGCCGCCGCCACGCTGCTGCGCGGCAAGCACAAGCCGACCTTCGCCCCGCACGTCGACCAGGGCGACTTCGTGATCGTCGTCAACGCGAGCAAGATCGCGCTGACCGGCTCGAAGGCGACCAGCAAGCTGGCCTACCGCCACTCGGGGCGGCCCGGCGGCCTCAAGGCGGTGCCCTACGGCGAGCTGCTGGAGAAGGATCCGCGCAAGGCGGTCGAGCGGGCCGTGTGGGGCATGCTCCCCAAGAACAAGCTGAGCCGTCAGCTCATCACCAAGCTCAAGGTGTACGCCGGCCCGGAGCACCCGCACGCCGCGCAGAAGCCGCAGCCGTACGAGATCACCCAGATCGCCCAGTGAGATTGAGGATCGATGTCTGAGACCACCACCGACGCCGTGGAGACCGACGAGACCTTCGAGGGCTTCGTCGACGAGAACGACCGCCAGATCGCCTACCGCTCCGAGACCGTCGCGACGCAGGCGCAGTCGTCGAGCCGGCCGGCGGTCATCACCGTCACCGGCGGCACCGGTCGGCGCAAGGAGGCCGTCGCCCGCGTCCGCCTGGTGCCCGGCACCGGTCAGTGGAGCATCAACGGCCGCACCCTCGACGACTACTTCCCGAACAAGGTGCACCAGCAGATCGTGTCCGAGCCGCTCGAGACCGCCGCGGTGGTCGGGTCGTACGACGTGATCGCCCGCATCGGCGGCGGCGGCGTCACCGGCCAGGCCGGCGCGCTGCGGCTGGGCATCGCCCGCGCCCTCAACGCGGCCGACCCCGAGGCGTCGCGCCCCGCGCTGAAGAAGGCCGGCATGCTCACCCGCGACGCCCGCATCAAGGAGCGCAAGAAGGCTGGCCTCAAGAAGGCCCGCAAGGCTCCGCAGTACAGCAAGCGCTGACCCGGTAGCGTTCACGCCATGGGACGACTCTTCGGAACCGATGGCGTACGCGGCAAGGCGAACGTCGACCTGACGGCCGAGCTCGCGCTCGACCTGTCGGTCGCCGCCGCCCATGTGCTGGGCGAGGCCGGTGCCTTCACAGGGCACCGGCCTCGTGCACTCGTGGGGCGGGACCCCCGGGCGTCCGGGGAGTTCCTCGAGGCGGCGGTCGTCGCGGGCCTCGCCAGCGCCGGCGTCGACGTGGTGCGGGTCGGCATGGTGCCGACCCCGGGCCTGGCCTACCTCGTGGCGGCCATGGACGCCGACCTGGGCGTGATGCTCTCGGCGTCGCACAACCCCATGCCCGACAACGGCATCAAGTTCTTCAGCCGCGGCGGCGTGAAGCTCGACGACGACCTCGAGGACGCCATCGAGGAGCGGCTGGGCGGCTCCTGGGTGCGCCCCGTGGGCGCCGACGTGGGCCGGGTCACCGACGACCCTGGCGCCGTCGAGGGGTACGTGGCCCACCTCGTCGCCTCGCTCGGCACCGACGCGTCGCTGGAAGGGCTGCGGATCGTGATCGACTGCGCCAACGGCGCCGCCTCGCGCACCGCCCCCGAGGCGTTCGCCGCGCAGGGCGCCGACGTGGTGCCGATCCACCACACCCCCGACGGGCTCAACATCAACGAGGGCTGCGGCTCCACCCACCTCGAAGACCTGCAGCGGGCCGTGGTGGCCCACGGCGCCGACCTCGGCATCGCCCTCGACGGCGACGCCGACCGGTGCCTCGCGGTCGACCACACGGGCAACGTCGTCGACGGCGACCAGATCATGGCCGTGCTCGCGCTCGCCCTGCGCGAGGAGCACCGCCTCGCCAGCGACACCGTGGTCGCCACCGTGATGAGCAACCTCGGGTTCTTCCTCGCCATGAAGGAGCAGGGGATCCGGGTCGACCAGACCAAGGTGGGCGACCGCTACGTGCTCGAGTCCATGAACGCCAACGGCTTCACCCTGGGCGGCGAGCAGTCGGGGCACGTGATCCTCTCCGAGTTCGCCACCACGGGCGACGGCGTGCTCACGGGCCTCCACCTCACCGCCCGCGTCGCCCGCACCGGCCGCAGCCTCGCCGACCTCGCCTCGGTGATGACCCGGCTGCCGCAGGTGATGGTCAACGTCAAGGACGTCGACAAGGTGCGCGCCGGCTCCGACCTGGAGATCAAGGCCGCCATCTCCGCCGTCTCCCGCGAGCTCGGCGACACCGGCCGCGTCGTGCTCCGCCCCTCGGGCACCGAGCCGGTGGTGCGGGTCATGGTCGAGGCCCCGACCCTGCCGCAGGCCACCCAGCTGTGCGAGCACCTCGCCGAGGTCGTCCGCTCCCGCGCCGGCCTGTGACCCGTACGCGGCCAGCCGCGCCCGCCCTCAGCCCGCCAGGCCCGCGATGACCCCGGGCAGGCGCCGCGCCATCTCCTGCGGCGGGTAGGGGCCTGGGTGCTCGGTGGCGGCCAGCGCCTGCACCGAGGCCCCCGCCAGCGCGGCGACCGGGGCCGGCAGCCCAGCGGCGAGCAGCGCGCCGCAGACCCCGGCGAGCACGTCGCCGGAGCCGGCCTGCGCCGTCCACGGGGGCCCGGGGAGGGCGACCCGCACCTGCGGGTCGTCGGGGGTCGCCACGTACTGGGAGGCGCCCTTCAGCAGCACGGTGGCGCCCAGCTCGGCCGCGGCGCGGCGCACCGCGGCGACCGGGTCGGCCTGCACCTGCGCCCGCTCCGTCCCGAGCAGCCGCGCCAGCTCCCCGGCGTGGGGGGTCAGCAGCACGTCGGGGCGCAGCGGCAGCCCGCGGACGAGGCCGAGCGCGTCGGCGTCCACCACCATCGGCACCTGCTGGGCGAGCAGGTCGGCGAGCCGCCGCGCCCCGTCGGGCCGCTCGCCCCACCCCGAACCGACCACCCACGCCTGCACCCGGCCCTCGGCGTGCACCACGTTGGGCAGCTCCCGCACCAGCAGGTCGGCCACCGTCGGCGAGCCCGCCGCCCGGACCATGCCGGCGCCGGCGTGCACCGCCCCGTACGCCGACAGCACCCCGGCGCCTGGGTAGGTGTCGGAGCCGGTGTCGAGGCCCACGACGCCGCGGCTGTACTTGTCGCTGGTGGCGTGCGGCCACGGCCACGCGGCGGCCAGGTCGGCGCGCTCCCACACCACGAGCGCGGGCGGCGGCAGCTCGAGCCCGATGTCGACGAGGGTCACCTCGCCGCACCGGCTGCGGCCCGGCTGCAGCAGCAGGCACGCCTTCCAGGCGCCCATGGTGACCGTACGGGTCGGCTCGAACGCCGGCCCGCCCGACCCGCACCCGTCGGAGTCGAGGCCCGACGGCACGTCGCACGACACCACCGGCACCCCCACCTCGCGGCAGGCGGCGGCGAACCGGGCCACGTGATCGGGCAGCCCGGGGCGCGGCCCCATGCCGAGCACGGCGTCGACCACCACCGCCGCGTCCGGCAGCCCGGACAGCGCCTCGTCGGCGTCGACCTCGCGGCCGCCGGCGCGCAGCAGCCCCGCCCACCCGGCCTCGTGGACCCGGTCGAACGGGCGCCACACCCGTACGTCGCGGTCGGCCGCCAGCCTCGCGCCCGCCCACAGGCCGTCGCCGCCGTTGTCGCCCGGGCCGGCGACCACCAGCACGTGGCCCCCGCCGCGGGCGTGGCGGGCGACCTCGGCCGCCAACGCCTCGGCCGCCCGCTCCATCAGCCGGCCCGGCGGCAGGCTCTCGTACGCAGCCGCCTCAGCGCGCCGGATCTGCTCGGTCGTGTGGACAGGGATCATCAGCCCTCCTCCGGGGGACGTCGGTGGCCTCGCAGACCACGTACGCGACCGCGAGCCCCGCGTCGTGGGACAGCGACAGGTGGATCCGGGTGACGCCGAGCGCGGCCGCCCGCGCGGCCACGGTGCCACGGACCACGAACGACGGCTCGCCCGAGTCGGCCACCACCACCTCGGCGTCGAGCCACCCGAGGCCCCGCGGCGCGCCGAGCGCCTTCGCGAGCGCCTCCTTGGCGGCGAACCGGGCCGCCTGCGACGTGGCCGGGCGGGCCGCCTCGGCGGGCGTCAGCAGCCGGTCGACCACGCCCGGGCGACGCGCCACCATCGCCTGCCACCGCGCGACGGAGCAGATGTCGACGCCCGTGCCGACGATCACTCGACCGTGACCGACTTCGCGAGGTTGCGCGGCTGGTCGACGTCGTGACCCTTGAGGGTGGCCAGCTCGCAGGCGAACACCTGCAGCGGGATCACCGCCATCAGCGGCTGGAACAGGGTCGGCACGCGGGGCAGCGGCAGGAGCACGTCGGCGTACGGCACCACCTCGTCGTCGCCCTCCTCGGCCAGCACGATCGTCCACGCGCCGCGGGCCCGGATCTCCTGGATGTTGGAGACCACCTTGTCGTGCAGCTGGTCGCGGCCCTGTGGCGGCACCACCACGAACACGGGCAGCCGGTCCTCGATGAGGGCGATCGGGCCGTGCTTCAGCTCGCCGGCCGGGAAGCCCTCGGCGTGGATGTAGCTGATCTCCTTGAGCTTCAGCGCCCCCTCCAGCGCCACCGGGTAGCCGACGTGGCGGCCGATGAACAGCACCGACGGGTCGTGCTGGAAGTCGCGGGCCAGCTGCAGCACCGGGTCGAGGCCGTCGAGCACCCGCTGCATCTTCTCGGGGGTACGCTCCAGCTCGCCGATGAGGCCCGCGATCTCGTCGCCGAACTTCGTGCCCCGCACCTGGGCCAGGTAGAGGCCCAGCAGGTAGCAGGCCACCACCTGGGTGGTGAACCCCTTCGTCGACGCCACCCCGATCTCGGGGCCGGCGTGGGTGTAGATGACCGCGTCGGACTCGCGGGGGATCGTGGCCCCGTTGGTGTTGCAGATGGCGATCACCTTGGCGCGCTGCTCGCGGGCGTGCCGGATCGCCATGAGCGTGTCGGCGGTCTCGCCGGACTGCGAGATCGTCACCACGAGGGTGTGGCCGGTGATGATCGGGTCGCGGTAGCGGAACTCGGAGGCGATCTCGACCTCGCACGGCACCCGGGTCCAGTGCTCGATCGCGTACTTGGCGACGAGGCCGGCGTAGAACGCGGTGCCGCACGCCACGATGACGATCTTGTCGATGCTGCGCAGCTCGGCCGGGTCGATGTGCATCTCGTCGAGCACCAGCTCGCCGTCGGGGCTGAGACGGCCCCGCAGCGTGTCGGCCACGGCGGTCGGCTGCTCGAAGATCTCCTTGCGCATGAACCAGTCGTAGCCGCCCTTCTCCGCGGCCGACAGGTCCCAGTCGATGTGGTACGGGCGGGTCGG
>JBHAES010000137.1:0-3252 GCA_041855725.1 Actinomycetota bacterium | reverse complement strand
GCGGCCGGTCACCGTGGTGTGGCCCGAGAACTCCGTCCCCGAGGACGCCCACGCGCAGGTGGCCGAGCTCGCCCGCACCCACGGGCTCACGATCGCGTTCCACACCACCGAGACCCGCCCGACCGGCTCCGGCGGCACCGAGGTCACCAAGAAGGTGGTCGTCGTCGACGCGTCGGGCGAGGTCGTGCTCACCAACTACAAGCAGCACCTCGCCCCCGACGAGGCGGTGGGGGTGCCGCGGGCCTCGCGCGAGCAGGTCACCCTCGACGGCCAGGTGGTCACCGCGTACGTGTGCTACGACCTCCACTACCCCGACGTCGTCGGCCGGCTGCGGGGGGCCGACGTGGCGTACGTGCCGCTCAACGACGCCGCCTACGGCTACCTGCAGAAGCAGTTCCACACCGCCGACATCGCCCTGCACGCCGCCCAGGCCGACGTCACCGTCGTGGTCGCCTCGACCAACGGCCCCACCGTGATCGTGAGCAGCAACGGCGTGGTGCTCGAGTCGCTGGCCGGGTCGGGGCCCGGGGTGGTGCGGCGCTGACGCCCGCGTCCTTGCCGGTCAGCGATCGTCGACGAGGCCGACCGCCCGTACGCGCTGCGGCTCGAGCCGGACGCGGGCCCTGGCCAGCAGGGTGGCGGGCATCAGGCGCTCGTACACCCCCGGTGGGTGGCGTACGGCGAGAGGACCACGGTCGTGCCGGGGCGGATGCCCTGGGACACGAGCCCCCGGGTGACGTGGCGCGGCAGCACCGCCCTCGTGATCGCCGTCGGCGGCGCGGCCCTCGGGCTGCCCCGGCCGCCAGAGCAGGCGGGGCCGTAGCGGGGTTGCGCGCTGGCGGTCACGTCACGCGTGCTCGTCGGCGGCGAAGGCCCGGGCCCGTTCCCGCAGCGCCTCGGCCGGGGCCGGCTCCGTCTCGTCGCGGGTCAGGGCCGGCGCCCACTGGGGGGTGTGGCCGGCCGCCGTCCACCCCAGCCGGGCCGCCCCCAGGGCGGTGGCGTCGCGTACGGCCGACAGCCGGCCCGGCAGCCCGACCGCGTCGCACAGCAGCTGCCGCATGCGCACGTCGCGGACGCCGCCGCCGGCGAACCTGATCCGCTGCGGGGCGCGGGGCAGGGCGGTGACGGCGCGGGCCACCTGGAACGCGACCGCCTCGAGCGTCGCCCGCAGCAGGTCGGCGCGGGTGGTGCCCAGCCCGATGCCCGACCAGCCCGCCGCGTGCCCGGGGCGCAGCCGCGGCAGCCGGTCGCCGGCGAGCCACGGCGCGAACGTGACGCCGCCGGCGTCGGGGGCCTCCAGCGACCCGTACAGCTCGTCCCAGGTGCCGCCGAGCAGCTCCACCACCCGGTGCAGCGCCAGGCCGCCGTTCTGCGGCGCGACCATGGCGTAGTGGCCACCGGACGCGTCGGCGTACGCGTGATGGGTGGGCTGCGCGGTCGCGGTCGGCTGCCCGGCCGTCTGGGCCACCTGGATGCCGGTGCCGAGGCTCACCAGCACCTCGTCGTCGGCGAGGTCGAGGCCGGCGAGCGTGGCCGCGGTGTCGGCGGCCCCCACCGCCACCGGCACCCACGCCGGCAGCCCGACCCCTTCCGCCTCGGGGCCCGTCGTGCCCGCGACGGTGGCCGACGCCCGCACCGGCGGCAGCAGCCGACCGGGCAGGCCGCGGGCCGCCACCAGGTCGTGGTGCCAGTCGTCGGCGGGCGCGTCCCACAGCAGGGTCGCCGATGCGTCCGACGGGTCGGTCGACGCCGCCGAGCCGGGGGCGAGCACCGCGGTGCGCACCCAGTCCTTGGGCGACAGCGCCACCTCGGCGCGCCCCACCGCGTCCGGCTCGTGGCTGGCCAGCCACTCCAGCATCGGCCCGTACATCCCCGGCGCCAGCGGGTTCGCCAGCCGGGCCCGTAGCTGCTCGTCGACGCCGGCCCAGGCCTGCACGGCCTCGCCGGCGCGGGAGTCGGGCCACAGCAGCGCGGGCCGCACCGGCTCTCGGCCCGCGGCGAGCACCAGGCCGTGCATCTGCCCGTCGAGGCCCACCGCCACCACCCGGCAGCCGGGTGCCTGCGCCAGCACCGCCGCCACCGCGGTGGCGATGGCGGCGCGCCAGTCGGCGGGGTCGGTCTCGGCCCAGCCCGGGTGCGGGGCCGACACCGGGTACGGCGCCGAGGCGGTGGCGACCGCCCGGCCGTCGACGTCGACCAGCATCACCTTCACCCCGCTGGTGCCCAGGTCGATGGCGCACGAGACGTCCATGGCTCCTCCGTCGTTCGGGTCACGACCACGATACGCAGGCCGCACCCGCCGCCACAGCCTACGACGGTCCAGAACAGTCTCGTCCCTGCCGAGACCCGGACGAGAACCGCCCGGCTCGTGAGCGGCCGGCACCCACGAGCAGCGCCACGGCCTGCCCCGACCGCTGCCGGGGGACGCCGGCGGCGCCCCGGCCCGCGAGCCGCTGTCGAGCCCGGCCCGCGCCGCAGCGTGATCGACGCTAGCGTGGTCGGGCATGCAGGGTGAGACGTACGACCCTGGCGCCGACGACCGGCCGCTGTGCCTGCGCTACCGCACCGACGGCGTGACGCTGGGCGAGCGGCAGGTCCTGCACCAGGTGCGGTTGGCGCTGCCGCAAGGGGTGACGGCCCTGGTCGGCGTGAACGGGGCCGGGAAGACCACGCTGATCCGCAGCCTGGTCGGGCTCGTCGGGCCGGCGTCGGTACGCCTCGAGCGGCCCGGCGAGGTGCTCGACCTGGCGGAGCGCCGGCACGCCTACCTCGCCCGGGTGGGGTGGCTGCCGCAGGAGGTGTCGTTCCCGGCGGGGGCGACGGGCCTCGACATCGTGACGTACGCGGGCTGGTTGAAGGGCATGCGGCGTCGCGAGGCGGCCGTCGCTGCGGCGGCGGCGCTGGACGCGGTGCACCTGTCGGCGCGGTCCCACGACGCGTACGCGCGCCTGTCCGCAGGGATGCGGCGGCGGGTGGCGCTGGCTGCGGCGCTGGTGCACCCGAGCGACGTGCTGCTGCTGGACGAGCCGACGGCGGGGCTGGACCCGGTCGAGGTGGACGGCTTCTTCCGGCTCGTCGAGGAGGTCCGCGACCGGGTGGTGCTGCTGTCCACCCACGTGCTCGACGACGTGATCAGCCTGGCCCGTGACGTCGTCGTGCTCGATGCCGGGCGCATCGTGTGGCAGCAGGCGGTGGCCCAGACGTCGACGGCGGTGCTGCGGCGCCGCCTGCTCGACCTGCTGCGCCGCGGCG
>JBHAES010000136.1:0-3850 GCA_041855725.1 Actinomycetota bacterium | reverse complement strand
TGGCCTACGAGACCTACGGGGAGCTGTCGCCCGAGCGCGACAACGCGGTGTTCATCTGCCACGCGCTCACCGGCGACGCCCACGCGGCCGGCTTCCACGCCGGCGCCCGGCGGCCCGGCTGGTGGCACACCATGATCGGGCCGGGGCGTCCGCTCGACACCGACCGCATGTTCGTGGTGTGCGCCAACCTGCTCGGCGGCTGCCAGGGAACCACGGGTCCGGCGTCGACCGACCCGGCGACGGGCCGGGCCTACGGGCTGGACTTCCCGCTGCTCGACATGGCCGACTTCGTCACCGTGCACCGGGCCCTGGTGCACCACCTCGGCGTCCGGCGGCTCCTCGCCGCGTTCGGCGGGTCGCTCGGCGGCATGCAGGTGCTGCAGTGGGCCCTGTCGCACCCCGACGACCTCGCCAACGCGGTCGTGATCGCGGCGTCGTCGCGGCTGTCGGCGCAGAACATCGCGTTCTCGGCGGTGGCGCGCGAGGCGATCACCCGTGACGAGGGGTTCCAGGGCGGGCAGTACGCCGCGGCGGGCACCTCGCCCGGCATCGGGCTGTCGATCGCCCGCATGATGGCCCACATCACCTACCTGTCCGAGGAGGCGATGGCGTCGAAGTTCGGCCGCGAGCCGCAGGAGTCGGCGCTGGCGCACGGGTTCGGCGCGGACTTCGCCGTGGAGAGCTACCTGCGCCACCAGGGCGAGGTGTTCCTGGAGCGGTTCGACGCGTTGAGCTACCTCTACCTCACCCGGGTGATGGACTACTTCGACCCGTTCGCCCGGCCCGACGCGGCGGCGGCTGCGGCCGCGGCGGGCACCCGGTTCCTCGTCACGTCGTTCAGCTCCGACTGGCGGTTCTCGCCCGAGCACTCGCGCCGCATCGTGCGCCACCTCGAGCGCGCCGGGGTGCCCGTGACCTACCGCACCCTGGTGAGCCCGATGGGCCACGACTCGTTCCTGCTCGACCTGCCCGACTACCACGACACCGTACGGGCCTTCCTCGACCGCGCGCTGGAGGAGGTGCGTCACCCGTGAGCGGGCTGCGTTCCGACCTGGCCCTCATCGCCAGCCTCATCGAGCCGGGGTCGCGGGTGCTCGACCTGGGGTGCGGCACAGGGGCCCTGCTGCGCCACATCATCACCCACGACGGCTGCAGCGGCACCGGCGTCGACGCCGACCCGGCCTCGGTGCTGGTCGCGATCCGCTCCGGGGTGCCGCTCATCGAGCTCGACGTCGACACCGAGCTCGACCTGTTCGCCGCCGACTCCTACGACGTGGTGGTGCTGTCGCAGACGCTGCAGACCGTACGCCGGCCCGCCGAGGTGCTCACCCAGATGACCCGCATCGCGCCGCGCTGCATCGTGTCGATGCCCAACTTCGCCTACTGGCGCAACCGGGTGCGGCTGGCGAGCGGCTGGATGCCGATGTCGAAGGTGATGCCCTACACCTGGTACGACACCCCCAACATCCACCACGCCACGCTCCACGAGCTCGAGGACCTGTTCGGCCGGCTCGGCCTGCGCATCGCCCGGCGGGTCCCGCTGCGTCCCGACGGCCGGCCGTCGCGGGCGCCCTCGCGGCTGGTGAACCTCGCCGCCGGCTCGACCCTCTACGTGCTCACCCGGGCCTGAGGGGTCGCGACGTGGTCGAGGGCAGGCAGATGGCGCCGAGAGCAGGACGGAGGCTGGACAGGTGACGCAGCAGGCACGAGACGAGGCGGTGGCCACGGGGTCAGCGGCGAGCCCGGGGGTGCCCGACCGCCGCCGCGCCATCACGGCCGGCACGCTGGGCAACCTCGTCGAGTGGTTCGACTGGAACGCGTACGCGTTCTTCGCCCCCTTCTTCGCCGCCCAGTTCTTCCCGCAGGGCTCCGAGGTGGCCGGGCTGCTGAACACGTTCGCGGTCTTCGCGATCGGCTTCTTCCTGCGGCCGCTCGGCGGGGCGGTGCTCGGCTCGTTCGCCGACCGGCACGGCCGCAAGGCCGGCATGACGCTGACCATCGCGCTGATGGCCGGAGGGTCGCTGCTCATCGCCGTGCTGCCGACCCATGCCATGGTGGGCGTCTGGGCGCCCGCCCTGCTCGTGGTGGCTCGCGCCGTCCAAGGGTTCTCGGCCGGCGGCGAGTTCGGCACCTCGTCGGCCTACATGGTCGAGAACGCCGCCACGGGCCGCCGTGCCACGGTGGGGGCCTGGCAACAGGTCTCGGTGGGCCTCGGCACGCTGCTGGCAGCCTTGCTGGCCGGGGTGATGAGCTCGGTGCTGACGCCCGCGCAGATGACCACCTGGGGGTGGCGCGCCGCATTCGGCCTGGGCGCGGTGCTCGGGCTGGTCGGGCTCTACCTGCGCCTGCGGGTCGACGACACCCCGGTGTTCGACCAGGTCCGCCACGAGGGGCGTCGCGTCCGGCAGCCGCTCACCCGCGTGCTGCGCGAGCACCCGAGGGCCGCGCTGCGGGTGGTCGCCATGGTGGCGGCCGGCACCGCCCTGGTGCAGCTGTGGTTCGCCTCGCTGCCCAGCCTGGCGAAGGTGCTGGTCGACGCCCCCGTGAAGACCGGCCAGTACGCGGCCACCATCGCCCTGGCGGTGTTCACCGTGCTGCTGCCGCTCACCGGGAGCCTGTCCGACCGGTTCGGGCGCCGCCCGATGCTGCTCGTCTTCGCCGTCGGCAGCGCCGTCACCCTCGGCCCGGCGCTGCTGCTGATGCGGCCCACGCTGGCGGGGGTGGCGATCCCCGCCGCGGTGTCGGGGGCCCTGCTCGCGAGCTACGCCGGGTCGCTGGCCGCGATGATGGCCGAGCAGTTCCCGCCCGAGGTCCGCACCGCCGGCATCTCGCTGCCGTACGGCATCGCGGTGGCCGTGTTCGGCGGCACCACGCCGTACGTGGCGATGGGCCTGGTCTCCCAAGGGCTGGTCTGGGTGTTCGTGGCCGTCATGACGGGGCTGTGCCTCGCCTCGGCGGCAGTGTTCTGGCGGATGCGCGAGACCGCCCACGCCCAGATCGACCCACCCCGGCCAGCCGACGGCCGACCCGTCGACGCCTGAGCGACCTGTCGACGGCTGAGCGGTCGACGGCAGGTGCGCGGGCCGTCGCGGCCGGCGCCCACGGTGAGAGACTGCGGGCGTGACCCCACGCCGACTGCTGCTCCTCGACACCGCCGCGCTGTACTTCCGCGCCTACCACGGGCTGCCCCGCACGATCACCCGCGCCGACGGGCGGCCGGTGAACGCGGTGCGGGGGCTGCTCGACTTCCTCGCCCGGTTCGTGCGCGAGACGAGGGCCACCGACGTGGTGTGCTGCTGGGACAACGACTGGCGGCCCGCGTGGCGGGTGGCGCTGGTGCCCTCGTACAAGACGCACCGGGTCGCCGGGCCGGCCGACGTGCCGCCCGACCAGCCGCTGCCGGTGGGTGCGGGGGGCCAGGGCGCCTCGTCGGGGGTGGCCGAGGTCGCCGACGAGGACCTGTCGGCGCAGGTGCCGTGGATCGCCGACGTGCTGGAGGCGGCCGGGGTGGCGACGGTCGGCGCCGACGGCTACGAGGCCGACGACGTGATCGGCACCCTCGCCGCCCGCGCCACGTGCCCGGTCGACGTGGTGACCAGCGACCGGGACCTGTTCCAGGTGGTCCGCGACGGCGTACGGGTGGTCTACGTGGCGAAGGGGGTCTCGAAGGCCGAGTACGTCGACGACGCCTGGCTGCTGGACCGCTACGGCATCCGCGGCGACCAGTACGTCGACTTCGCCGTGCTGCGCGGCGACCCCTCCGACGGGCTGCCCGGCGTGGCCGGCATCGGCGAGAAGACGGCCGCGTCGCTGCTGGCCGCCCACGGCGACCTCGGCGGGGTGCTGGCCG
>JBHAES010000135.1:0-4585 GCA_041855725.1 Actinomycetota bacterium | reverse complement strand
TCCTGCCCGGCGCCGGCCTGGTCCGAGCGGGTCGCCGCCTGGCGGGGTGGTCGGCCCTCGCGCTCACCGCGCTCGCGGTCGGCGCGGTCGCCTACCTCGTCACCGACCGCCAGACCCTGTTCGCGCTCGGGTTCACCCCCGCCGCTCTCCGGGGCATCGTGGTGGGCCTCGTCGCGGTGGGGGTGCTGTGGTCGGCCCTCGTCACCGCCACCCACCTCGCCCTGCGGCCGGTGTGGTCGACCGGGCCGCAACGCGTCGCCGGCGCGCTGCTCGTGGCGGTGATCGTGTTCGCCGTCACCGCACCCATGGCGGTGGCCGCGCGCTACGCGTACGACCACTCCAACCTCGTCACCACGGTGTTCGGCGGCGAGCAGCAGTCGCAGACCCGCCCCACGGTCACGCCGGGCACCCGCGAGGACCCGTGGCTCAACATGCCCCGCGTGAACGTGCTGCTCATCGGCAGCGACCTGTCCGAGGAGCGCATCAAGCAGGGCGTCACCGAGAGCGACATCAACACCGACACCATGATCCTGGCCAGCATCGACACGCGTACGGGCAACACGGTGCTGGCCGGCATCCCCCGCAACACGCGCCGCATGCCGTTCCCGCAGGACTCGCCCCTGCACCGCGCCTACCCGCAGGGGTGGACGGGCATGGCGAACTCGATCTACGCCCACCTGCCGGGCGAGGTCGACCCCAACATCCTGGGCCCCACCTCCAACCTGGGCGCCGACGCGCTCAAGCTGGCCGTGGGCGAGGCGCTGGGCGTCCGCGTCGACTACTACGTGATGGTCAACCTCGACGGGCTCTACGGGCTCATCAACGCCATGGGCGGGGTCACCCTCAACGTCAACCAGCGCATCGCCATCGGCGGCGACGCGAGCCGCGGCATCCGCCCCCGCGCCTACATCGAGCCCGGCAAGGACCTCAAGCTCGACGCCTACCACGCGATGTGGTATGCGAGGAGCCGCTACGACGCCGACGACTACACGCGCATGGCGCGGCAGCGCTGCCTCATCCAGGCGATCATCAAGCAGGCCGACCCGGCCACGATGATCACCCGCTACGAGGAGATCGCCAAGGCCGGCTCGCGGATGGTGAAGACCGACATCCCGGCCGAGATGCTGCCGATGTTCGTGGAGCTGTCGCTGCGGGTCAAGGACGCCGACACCTACGGGGTGCAGCTCAACCGGATGCCGTCGTGGAACGACGCCAACCCGCCGTTCGCCGACATGCGGGCCGTGATCGCGGCCGCGATCACCGAGTCCAACGCCGCTCCCACCTCGGCCGCCCCGCAGCCCACCCAGTCGGCGGCGCCCGCGCCCACCGTCACCTCGCCGGCGGCACCGGCCACCTCGGGCCGCCGCACCACCACGGCCCCCGCCGCCACCACCACGGCGCCGACGGTGACCGTGTCGTCAGCCGCCACCAACGAGGCCGACGCCTGCGCCTACCAGCCCGCCGCCTCCGCCTCCCCCACCCGCTGACCCCGGGGACCAGGGCGTACGGGGGGCGTACGCCGGCGAGCGTGCTGGGGAGCCGGCCCTGGCGTGGGCGGCTGTCGTCGGCCCCGACCCTCCGACCTCTTGCGCCTGTCACGCCCTGGTCGTACAGTGTGACCGATCAGTCATATGACTGCCGAGTCACATACGGTCGCAGGGGACCCGATGCCGCACCAGACCTTCTTCAACCTGCCCGACGCCAAGCGGTCGCGCGTGCTGGCGGCCCTCAAGGCCGAGTTCGCCGCCCACCCCTACACCCAGGGGTCGGTGGACCGGGTCACCGCCGCGGCCGGGATCTCGAAGGGCAGCTTCTACCAGTACTTCGAGGACAAGCGGGACGCGTACGCCCACCTCGTCGGCGAGCTCATGGCGGCACGTCTCCAGGTGGCGGGGACGCCCGTGCCGCAGGCAGGCCTGGCGGAGGTGCTCACCGCGCAGGTCCACGCCAGCCACGACTTCCACGCCCGCGACCCGCTGGGCTGGGCGGTGCTGTGCCGGGCCTTCAGCGACGACTCACCGGTCGACCCGACGGCGACCGGCGCCGCAGCGACCCTGCACCAGTGGGCGGTGGCCGCCGTCACGGCCGGGCAACGGTCGGGCGAGCTGCGCGACGACGTCGAGCCCGAGACGGCCGCGTGGCTCGTGGAACGGGTCCTCACCGGGCTCCCCCAGCACGTCATGGGACGCTTCGGCGTGACCCCCGAGGCCGCCGCCGCCGACGGCAGCGCCTTCGACCGCCCCCAGATCGACCGCGTCGCCGCCGACGCCGTCGCCATGCTCGTCCGGGCGCTGGCCCCGGCGGAGCCGTGACCGCGCCCGCCGTCGAGACCGACGCCCTCGGCTTCACCTACCGGGGCGCCAGGCAGCCCGCCCTGCGCGACGTGCGGCTCCTGGTCGAGCCGGGTCAGGTCGTCGGCCTGCTGGGGCCCAGCGGCGCCGGCAAGTCGACCCTGCAGCGGGTGCTGACCGGCCTGCTCCGCGGCGCGAGCGGCACCGCCCGGGTCCTGGGACGGGACGTGGCCGCCTGGGGCCGCGACCTCTACGAGCGCGTCGGTGTGAGCTTCGAGAAGCCGGCAGCGGTGGCGCGCCTGAGCCTGCGGGAGAACCTCGCCTACGTCGCCCGCCTCTACCCCGGCCCCACCCGCGACCCCGACGAGCTGCTCGAGGCCGTGGGCCTGGCCGACGACGCCACCCTGCCAGCCGCGGCGGCGAGCAAGGGCATGCGGGTGCGGCTCGACGTCGCCCGCGCCCTGCTGCACCGCCCCGCCCTGCTGTTCCTCGACGAGCCCAGCGCCGGGCTCGACCCGGTGGGCGTGGACCGCCTGGCGGAGCTCGTCGCCGCCGAGCGCGCCCGCGGGGCCACCGTGGTCCTCACCACGCACGACATGACCCTGGCCGCGCGGGCCTGCGACCTGGTGGGCTTCGTCGTCGACGGCCGCCTCGTCGAGACCGGCGCCCCCGACGAGCTCCGCCGCCGCCACGGCCGACGCGAGGTCGAGCTGACCTGGGACGGCGGGCGGGCCTCGTTCCCGCTCGACGCCCTGGCCGACGACCCGGGCTTCCACGAGGCGCTGCGCGCCCACGAGGTCCGTACGCTCCACAGCCAGGAGGCCGACCTCGCCCAGGTCTTCCTCGCCGTGACCGGACGGAGCCTGGGGTGAGGGCCGCGGCGCGGCGTACGACCGCGACCCTCGCGTTGCACGTGAGGCGGCAGGCTGTCGGCGGGTTCTGGCTCGTCGCCGTCCTGGTCGGGCTCGTCGTGGCGGGCGTGCTGCGGCTCCTGGAGGCGGAGCCGACCCGGTGGTGGCCCCTCGTCGTCCTCGGCGAGTCGACCGTCACCTGCTTCTACTTCGCCGCGGTCCACGTGCTCCTCGAGCGGGGCGACGGCACGCTGGCGGCCCGCGCGGTCACACCGCTGCGCGAGGCGGAGTACCTGGCCGCGCTGGCGGTCTCGCTCGCCCTGCTCGCGCTGGCGGAGGCGGCGGTGCTCGTCACGGTCGCCGGGGACGTCCCGGCCCGCTGGCCCGCCTTCGTGCTGGGTGTGGTGGCCGTCGCCGTCCCGCTGGTGCTCTACGGCGTCGTCGCGGTGGCCGGGTACGACACGGCCGCGGCCTTCCTGCTGCCGTCGGGGGTGTGGACGCTCGGGCTCGCCGTGCCGCTCCTGCCCCTCGTCGGGCTGCCGGGAGGCTGGTGGCTGTGGCTCCACCCGCTGCAGCCGGCGGTGGTGCTCGTCGAGGTGGCGTACGACCAGGCGCCCCCGACCCTGGCCGCGCCCGCCGCCGTCGCCGCGACGGCGTGGACCATCACGGGCCTGGCCGTGGCCCGACGGCGGCTGCGCAGCATGGTCGTCGAGGTCGGGCAGCCGTGACGCCCACCGACCCCGGCACCGGACCGTCGCCCGCGGCGCTCGTACGCCGGCAGCACACGGTGGGTCTGCTGCTCGGCCTGGTGCCGCTCGACCTGCGCCGCCTGCTGCGCGACGACCTGCTGGCCTGGCTGGTGGCCCTGCCGCTGGTCCTGATCGTCGCCGTACGGCTGGGCGCCGAGCCGCTCGTGGCGGCCCTCCGTGGTCGCGGGGTGGACGTACGGCCGTGGCTGGAGCCGGGCGGGGCGGTGGCGTTCGCGGTGGTCGTCCCCGTCCTGGTGGGCACGGTCGTGGGGTTCCAGCTCGTGGCCGACAGGGAGGACGGCACCTGGCGGGCCGTGGCCGTCACCCCGGTCTCGCTCCGCGGCTACCTTGGCTGGCGCGCCGTCCTCGCTGTGGGGCTCGCGGGACCGCTCGCGCTGGCGGGGCTGCGGCTGGGCGGGCTGAACCACCTGGGCTGGGGCGCGGCCGTGGGCCTGGCGCTGGCCGCCGCCCCCGTGGCCGGCGCCACCGCCCTGGGCCTGGCCGCCTTCACCGACTCGGTCGTCCAGGGGATGGCCGCCGTCAAGCTGGGGTTCGTGGTGCTCGTGCTGCCCGCCGTGACCGCCGCCCGGGGCGGGATCTGGGCGTGGGCGCTGATGGCGGTGCCCTCCTGGTGGCCGCTGCGGGCCCACGCGGCGATGCTCGCCGGCGAGGTGTGTCCGCCGTGGGCGGCGGG
>JBHAES010000134.1:0-10052 GCA_041855725.1 Actinomycetota bacterium | reverse complement strand
CGCCGCCCACCGCGTGGAGCAGGGCGACCGGGTTGAGGAGCACCGCCCAGCGGGTGGCGTCCGGGTCGTGGCCGTGGGCCGCGGCCAGGCGTGGCGCGAGCAGGGCCGCGGCGACCAGGCCCAGCCCGGCGGGCAGCCGCATCGCCGCCACCGACCAGGTGGGGTGGCTGCCGGTGGCGTCGACCACCAGCCGCTGCACCGTCAGCGCGCCCGGCGGGGCGACGCTCGTCGCGCCCCGCCACCCGGCGTCGACGAGCCCGGCGAACGGGCCCCCGCGGGTGGCCAGGCCGGTCGCGTACGGGTCGAGGCCCTGCAGCACGAGGAACCCCTCCTCGGCGGCCACGTACGCCGCGGGCGACAGCACCGGTGGCGCCGCGAGCAGCGGCAACGACCACAGCACCGCCACCGGCCACTGCCACCGGCCCGGCAGGCGCCGCGCCAGCACCCACGCCACCACCAGCAGCGGCAGGCCGAGCAGCACGAGCCCGGCCCTGAGGACGCCCGGCGCACCGGCGCCGAGTGCCACCAGCACCGTCGCGAGGGTGCCCAGCACCGCGGGCGCCGCCGGCCGGTCGAGCCACGACCTCACCACGACCTGCACGGCACCGAACCTACCTGCGGCGCCGCCGGCCCGGGTCAGTCGTCAGGGGTGAACACCTCGTCGATGCGGCACTCGAAGACCTTCGCGATGGCGAAGGCGAGGGGCAGGCTGGGGTCGTACCGGCCGGTCTCGACGGCGATGACGGTCTGGCGGGTGACGTCGAGGCGCTCGGCGAGCTGGGCCTGGGTCCAGCCGTGGCGGGCGCGCAGCTCCTTGAGCCGGTTCTTCATCGGTACCTCAGGCTCGTGACGAGGGCGCCGACGCCGAACCAGGCCATGACCACGGCGGTGACCCACAGCCAGCTCAGCGGGGGCGCGCCGACCAGCTGCAGCATCCCGTACGTGAACGTGGTGACGACGGTGCCGGCGACCGCGATGCCGAGGCTCTCCAGCTGCCGGCGGGACTGGAGCTCGTCGGACTCGACGACGAGGCGCCACAGCGCCCAGGCGGCGGCGACGACGGCGGGCACGGGCGCCAGCACGGTGCCGTAGCGCCACGCGCTGCCGCCGGGCAGGGTCTGGGTGGCCACAACGCCGCCGACCAGCAACACCACGTACGCGGCCATGGCAGCGCCGAACCGCAGCAGGTAGCGGCGACCGGCGCGGCGGCGGCTCACCGGGCACCCGCCAGGGCGAGGGCCAGCATCGGCAGCCCGAGCCCGACCACGTCGAGCGCCCAGTGGGCGACCACGAGGGGCACGAGGCGCCGCTGCCACAGCACGAGGCCACCGAGGCCGAGGCCGAGGAGGAAGGTGGTGACGAACCGGGCGAGGGCGGCCTGCGGGGTCTCGAGGCTCATGGGCACGTGCTGCAGCCCGAAGCAGACCGCCGTGACGACGAGCCCGACGACCGGGGTGGTCGCCCCACCGAGCGACCACTGCCCGAGGCCGCGGTAGACGAGCTCCTCGGCGAGGGCGACGGTGACCGGCATCACGAGCAGGCTGACGAGCCCGAGCCACAGCGGCACCGTCGGCGCGGTCCCGCTGGTGGGCGGGGGGCCCTGGTAGACGACGAGGTTGCCCGCGTACGTGGCCACCACGAAGGCGATCACCACGACGACGAACGTCAGCAGGCTCCAGCCGATCTCGCGGAACCCGCGCACGGGGCCGAGCAGGTCGCGCAGGCGACGGCCGTGGCGGCGCAGCACCAGCGCGACGGCCGCCAGGGTGACGAGGTCGATCGCGACGATCACGGCGTTGAGGTAGACCGGGCTGATCGAGGCCAGCCGCAGGGCGCCGGCGCCGAGGGCGATCAGCGCGGGGCGCAGCAGCAGCACCCCGGCGGCCGCGGCGAGCGGCACGGTGGGGAGGGCGGCGGCGACCGTCGGGTGGCCGACGGACGGGGCGGTGGGGCTGAGGGTCTGGGAGGTCATGCCACCAACGTAAAGCGTCCTTGACCTGATGTCAAGGTTCCTAGACATTTTGTCTGGCGTACTTGACCCGCTGACGTCGTGAGCCCGGTCCGGCGCCGCCGCTGGATAGGCTGCGCCTGGGCGCCGTACGGCACGAGGAGGGGACCGGCGATGAGCGCGGCGACGGACCTGCACCGGGTCAACGACCTGATGCCCACCGAGCAGCTCTGGGGGCTCGTCACCGAGAGCCTGGCCGCCGTGCCCGCCGACGCCGACGTCGACGAGCGGCAGGAGGTGCAGGAGGCGGAGCTCGTACGGCTGCTGACGCAGCTGCCGTGGCCCGAGATCGTCCGGTTCGCCAACCGCTTCCGCCAGCTGCTGGCCGACGCCTACCGCGACGACCTGTGGTGCGCCGCCGCCATCCTGCGCGGCGGCTGCTCCGACGACGCCTTCCTCGACTTCCGCGCCTGGCTGGTGGCGCAGGGCGAGGCCGTCTACACCGCCGCCCTCGCCGACCCCGACTCGCTGGCCGACGTGGCCGCCGAGGCCGACCACGGCGACGACTGGTACGAGTTCGAGGACTTCTGCTACGCCGCCGCTGACGCGTTCCGGGTCGTGACGAGCGCCGACCTCGACGACTACGCGGCCGAGCGCCCCGCCCAGCCGGCCCTCGAGCCCCGGTGGCGCGACGACGACGCCAGCATGCGGGCGCTGTGCCCTGGGCTCATGGCGTGGTTCGACGACGAGTGACCGGTCACCCTCGCGATGGATCGGCGGCGCCGTAGGGTGTCGCCGTACGACGGATGGAGCAGCTGATGGACGTCATCTTGATCCCGGGGCTGTGGCTCGACGGCTCGTCGTGGGCCGCGGTCGCCGAGGGCCTCGACGACTACGGTCTCACCACCCACCCGATCACCCTGCCGGGGACGGGACCGGGATCGGCCGAGGCGGCGAAGGTCGACCTCGACGACCTCGTGGGAGCCGTCGTCGAGGTGCTCGACCAGTGCCTGGGCGACGTGCTCGTGGTGGGGCACTCGGCGGCCTGCGGCCTGGCGTACGCCGTCGTCGACGCCCGCCCCGGGTCGGTGACCGCGGTCGCCTACGTCGGGGGCTTCCCGACCCCGCCGGGCACCCCCCTCATCGACCTGCCGGTGGTCGACGGGGTGATCCGATTCCCTGGCCTCGACGCCTTCGACGAGGCCGACGTCCGCGACCTCGACGCCGCGGCCCGGGAGTCGTTCGCGGCAGCCGCGGCCCCCGCCCCCGGCTGCCTGGCCACCGACCCGCTCGTGCTCACCGACGACGCCCGCTACGACGTGCCCGTGGTGATGGTGTGCCCGGAGTACACCCCCGACGACGTGCGAGCCTGGGTCGAGGCCGGCGAGCCGAACGTCTCGGAGCTGGCGAGGTTCGCCGACGTCTCCTACATCGACATCGACACCGGCCACTGGCCCCAGCTCACCGCCCCCGACGTGCTCGCTCGCGCCCTGCTCGACGCCGCCGGCTACGAGCCCGTCGACGACGAGACCGACGGCGACGACGCGGCAGCCGGCGACCCGGACCCCCTCGTGGCAGGTGCGGTGGTGCCCGGCGAGGTCGTCGAGGCACCCGTGGTGCAGCCCTCCACCCCCGCCGGCTGACCGCTCCCCGCGACGACGACCCTCCCAGGGCGGCGCGGCGGCCTGACCATCACGACCCCGGAAGGCTGGCGGGGCCGGGACCTGAAGGTCCCGGCCCCGCCGTGGCTCATCGCGTCAGTGCGCGTGGCCGCCTGCCTCGTCGTCGTCGGCCGGCTTCTCGACCACCAGGGTCTCGGTGGTGAGCAGCAGACCGGCGATCGACGCCGCGTTGGCCAGCGCCGAGCGGGTGACCTTGACCGGGTCGATGACGCCGGCCTCGTACAGGTCGACGTACTCACCCGTGGCGGCGTTGTAGCCGTTGCCGGGGGTGAGCTGCTTGACCTGGTTGACGATCACGTAGCCCGGCTCGCCGCCGTTCTCGGCGATCCAGCGCAGCGGCTCGACGACCGCCTTCTCGACGATCTGGGCGCCGATCCGATCGTCGCCGGTGAGGCCGAGGCCGCCGGAGAGCACCGACGCGGCGTGGACGAGGGCCGAGCCGCCACCGGCGACGATGCCCTCCTCGATCGCCGCCCGGGTGGCCGACACGGCGTCCTCGATGCGGTGCTTCTTCTCCTTGAGCTCCACCTCGGTGGCGGCGCCCACCTTGATCACGCACACGCCGCCGGCGAGCTTGGCGACCCGCTCCTGGAGCTTCTCGCGGTCCCAGTCGGAGTCGGTGCGCTCGATCTCGGCGCGCAGCTGCGCGACGCGGGCGGCGACGTCGTCGGCCGAGCCGGCGCCGTCGACGATGGTCGTGTCGTCCTTGGTCACCACGATGCGCCGGGCGCGGCCCAGCACCTCGAGGCCGACCTGGTCGAGCTTGAGCCCGACCTCGGGGGCGACGACCTGGCCGCCGGTGAGGATCGCGATGTCCTCGAGCATGGCCTTGCGACGGTCACCGAAGGCCGGGGCCTTCACCGCGCACGAGGTGAACGTGCCGCGGATCTTGTTGACCACCAGGGTCGACAGCGCCTCGCCGTCGACGTCCTCGGCCACGATGAACAGCGAGCCCTTGGCCGCGATGACCTTCTCCAGCAGCGGGAGCAGGTCGTTCATCGAGGAGATCTTGCCCGAGTTGATGAGGATGTAGGGATCCTCGAACACGGCCTCCATGCGGTCGGGGTCGGTCACGAAGTACGGCGAGAGGTAGCCCTTGTCGAACTGCATGCCCTCGGTGAACTCGAGCTCGGTGCCGAAGGTCTGCGACTCGTCGACGGTGATGACGCCGTCCTTGCCGACCTTGTCGAACGCCTCGGCGATCAGGGCGCCGATCTGCTCGTCGCGGGCCGAGATGGTGGCGACGTTGGCCATCTCGGCCGTCGTCGTGACCTCGCGGGCCAGCTCGCGCAGGTGGTCGACCACGGCCTCGGTGGCCTTCTCGATGCCGCGCTTGAGGCCGACCGGGTTCGACCCCGAGGCGACGGCGCGCAGGCCCTCGTGCACCAGCGCCTGGGCGAGCACCGTGGCCGTCGTCGTGCCGTCACCGGCGACGTCGTTGGTCTTGGTGGCCACCTCCTTGGCGAGCTGGGCGCCGAGGTTCTCGTACGGGTCGGTGAGCTCGACCTCCTTGGCGACGGTCACGCCGTCGTTGGTGATGGTCGGGGCCCCCCACTTCTTGTCGAGGACGACGTAGCGGCCCTTGGGGCCCAGCGTCACCTTGACGGTGTTGGCGAGGGTGTCGACGCCACGCTCGAGGGAGTGGCGGGCAGCCTCGTCGAACTGGAGAATCTTGGGCATCCGGCGTCCTTACTTGGTGACGACCGCGAGCAGGTCGCGGGCGGCGAGCAGCAGGTACTCCTTGCCGTCGTACTTGACCTCGGTGCCGCCGTACTTGGAGAAGATCACGATGTCGCCCTCGTTGACGTCGAGGGGGATGCGCTTGCCGTTGTCGTCGGTGCGCCCGGGACCGGTCGCGACGACCTTGCCCTCCTGCGGCTTCTCCTTGGCGGTGTCCGGGATGACCAGGCCCGAGGCGGTGGTCTGCTCGGCCTCGAGCGGCTCGACGAGGACGCGGTCCTCGAGCGGCTTGATCGTGGCTGCCACGTCAAGACCCCTTTCGATGTACGTGTGGCCGGTGGCCACGGAGTTGTCGTCACGGTGCCCTGTCGTCGTCGCGGGTGCCGCCAGGGCTGGCACACTCCCCTGGAGAGTGCTAACGACGAACCTACACCCGAGTTAGCACTCGATCAAAACGAGTGCCAAGCGGGGCGCGTCAGTCGCCGTGCACCACTCGCGCCACGGGCTCGGCGTTGGCGTCGAGCACGGCGCACACCGCGGCCATCAGGTCCTCGCCGCCGGTGCCGCCGCGCACGAGCCAGGTCTCCTCGTCCTCCGGCTCGACGGCCTCGACGCCGGGGGCCTCGCGCAGCGAGCGGGCGATCTCGTGGCGCAGCCGGGCCTCCAGCGGGTCGGCGCGCACGTGCTCCATGGCCGGCACGTCCACCGCGTACGACCAGGCGTCCAGGGTGGGCAGGCTGCGTACGGTGGCCCCCACCACGTCGGTGTCGCCGGTGAGGCGCTCCCACTGCTCGGCGCCCCGGAGGCAGCAGCGGTGACGCATGCGGATCTCAGGCATCGGACCACGGTAGCGCGCCGCCGGCCTACCCCCGCCACTCACCGCCCGCGGGGCGGCGAGGTGGAAAGATGGTCTCGGCCCGTACGGTCGCGACGAAAGGAGCAGCCGGATGCCCACGTCCTGGCACCTCGACTCCATCTGGTGGCACGTGTTCCCGCTGGGGTTCACCGGCGCCGAGCGTCACGCCGACGAGGCGGGCGGCGAGGTGCACCACCGGCTGCCGCACCTCGCCGGCTGGCTCGACCACGCCGTCTCGCTCGGCGCCAACGGGCTGCTGCTGGGCCCGATCTTCGAGTCGGGCTCGCACGGCTACGACACCGTCGACCACTACCGCATCGACCGGCGCCTCGGCGACCAGGCCGACTTCGACGCCCTCGTCGCCCGCTGCCGCGATCGGGGCGTACGGCTGCTCCTCGACGGCGTGTTCAACCACGTCGGCCGCGGCCACGAGATCGTCCGGCGGGCCCTCGCCGAGGGTCCCGGCAGCGAGGCGGGGCGCTGGATCCGCTGGGTCGACGGCTACCCGCGGGTGTTCGAGGGCAACGAGCCGCTCGTCGAGCTCGACCTCGCGTACGGACCGGTCGCCGACCACGTGGCCGCCGTGATGCGCCACTGGCTCGACCGGGGGGCCGACGGCTGGCGCCTCGACGCGGCCTACTCCCCCGGCGCCGACGTGTGGGCGCCGATCCTCGCCCGGGTGCGGCAGGAGCGACCGGACGCGTTCTTCGTCGCCGAGGTGATCCACGGCGACTACCCGGCGTTCGTGGCGGCGTCGACGGTCGACACCCTCACCCAGTACGAGCTGTGGAAGGCGATCTGGAGCTCGCTCAACGACGCGAACCTGTGGGAGCTCGACCACGCGCTGGGGCGGCACGCGGCGTTCTGCGAGACGTTCGTGCCCATGACGTTCGTGGGCAACCACGACACCACCCGCATCGCCACCCGCCTCACCGACGAGCGGCACCTCGCCCACGCGGTGGCGCTGCTGGCGCTGCTGCCCGGCATCCCGTCGATCTACTCCGGCGACGAGGAGGGGTTCACCGGCGAGAAGACCGACGGCGAGTTCGGCGACTACGCGGTGCGGCCCGCGTTCCCCGCCACCCCCGAGGGCCTGCTGCCGTTCGGCGCGCCGATCCGGGAGCTGCACCAGCGGCTGTTCGCGCTGCGCCGCCGCGAGCGGTGGCTCACCGACGCGGTCGTGTCGACCCGCGAGCTCAGCAACACCTACGTCGAGATCGTGCTCACGCCCCGCTCGGGCGACGGGTCCTCGCTGGTGCTGGCGCTCGACCTCGCCGACGACCCCCACCCGCTGCCGGCCGGCGAGGTGGTCACCGCCTCCGTCCCCGACCCCACCGCCGTCCCCGCCCACGGCTTGGCCGTCGTCAGGCCCTGACCCAGCCGCCGATCAGCGGCGCGTGACGGTGCCCCTCGGCCTCGCCCGCCCCGTGCGCCACGGGCTAGGGCTGACGACGAAGGTTGTCCACAGATCCTGGCCGCGGCCGGCTGGAGCCGGTGCGGGCTGTGCGATCCTGTGGTCGTCCCCCCCACGGAGGTAGCAGTGAGAGCGTTCTTGCGTACGAGCCTCGTCCTCGCCGCGGTGGTCGTGCTGCTCGCCGGGTGCGTCCGTCCGAGCATGACTACCCCAGCCCCCACGTTCCAGTGCACCGGAGCCGACCCCGACGCCCCGCGAACCCCGTGCAGCCAGGAAGAGTACGAGGCCCAGCAGCAGACCCACGCCCTCGAGCGCGAAGCGATGATCGTGTACGAGAAGTACTGGGCGGAGATGGTGAAGCTGATGGAAGAAGGCGCCCCCGCCGACGCCGCCCTGCGGCTGAGCCCGTACCTGGACGACCCCATCCTCGGGGTCGAGGTAAGCATCCTCAACGATCAACGCGAGGATGGGTTGCAGCCCAGTCACGTGAAGCACAGCCTGACGATGTGGCCTGCGCCGGCGGAGGCGTTGGAGGGATCCCTCGTGACGATCGTCGGGTGCGAGGACACTCGAGGGAGCACGTTCTTGTGGTCGACCCGTGAGCCGACTGATGGCGTCCTGTTGCGGACCGCAAGGCACTTCAAGCGCGTGGAGGGCGGTCGCTTGAAGAACTATGACATCACAGAGCGGGTGGTCGAGCAGTGCGACAAGTAGCAGCCATCCTGACTGCGGGCCTGATCGTGCTCGCAACGCTACCACTCGCCCCCGCGGCCTTCGCGAACTCCGACCCCTGCACCAGCACTCAGAGGCGGGCCCTGTCTGGAGTGAGCATCACAGCCCAGTGCAAGACGCCGAGCACGTCTTCCGCCAACGGATCTGGCGCGAAAGGTTCCGGCTCGGCCGGGTCGTCATCGAACAGCAAGCAGCCAAGTGAGGCAGACAAGGAGTACGAGGCCTGTCGTGCATCCTATCCGGAGGGATACTTGAGTGATTTCTTTGCCTCCGTGTTCTGCATTCTTCGCACGACCCCTGAAGCAGGTCCAGACGCGGAAGTGCGCAAGGCAACCGAGGCCGTGGTGCGGCAGGCGTCGGCGGAGCTGCAGCTGCCGTCGCCGGACCCGAAGGTCGGTCCGGACCCGTCGCTGAACAAATGGAACATCGTCGCGGTCGGCTACCCGATCTGGCTGTGGGTCGAGGGTCCGCGTGACCTGGAGACGACCGTCACGCAGGACGGGATCACGATCACCATCAAGGCCCGGCTCCGCAAGGTGAAGTTCGACATGGGTGACGGCACCAAGAAGTGGTGCGCCTCGTGGACGACGTGGTACCGCCACGGCGAGCCACCTAAGGAGTCACCCACCTGCGGCTACCGCTACCAGCAGCTGCCGAAGAAGAAGGGCGCCGGCTACGACCTCACCGCCGAGGCCCACTGGGACGTGACCTGGACGGCCAACGGCCACACCGGCACCATCGAGACCACCCGCACCGCGACCCGCCACCTCAACATCGCCGAGATCCAGTCCGTCATCACCAGCCGCGAGTGACGAGGGTCAGCGGCGGGTGACGACGAGGGTCTTGGTGCCCTCGGTGGTGGGGGTGAGCAGCCAGGTGGCGTGGGCGGCGCCGGTGGGGCGAAGCCGGCGGCGGAGGGCGGCCGGGTCGACGTCGACGCCACGCTTCTTGATCTCCAGGGTGCCGACGTCGTGGGCGGCGACCCAGCGGCGCAGCGTACGGACGTCGTACGGCAGCACCGCCAGCACCTCGTAGCCGGTGGCGAACGGGGAGCCCGACCACGTGTCGCCGGTGAGGTAGGCGACGTGGTCGGCGACCGGGTGCAGGCCGAGGTCGGCGGCGAGGGTGCCGGCGGCGGTCAGTGCGGCGCCGAGCGCGAGCACGCCGCGACGGCTGGTCATCTGCTGGGTGATGGTGATCATGACGGGTTTCCTTTCGTCCGGGAGGTCGTTCTCCCGTGGGGTGGGTGGGTGTGCCGGCTGGTCACCGGCTGGTCCTGCGGCGCAGCACGTCGAAGCCGACGGCAAGGGCGATCACGATGCCGATCACGATCTGCTGCCAGAAGGAGGAGACATTGAGGATGTTCAGGCCGTTGCGGATCACCGCCAGGAGGATCGCGCCGACGAGGGTGCCGGTGGCCCGGCCGGAACCGCCCGAGAGGGAAGCCCCACCGATGACGACGGCGGCGATGGCGTCCAGCTCGTAGCCGACACCGGCCTGGGGACCGGCGGAGGACAGTCGGCCGGCGAGCACCATGCCTGCGAGGCCGGCGAACAGTCCGGAGAGCGCGTAGACGATCACCAGGATCCGCTTCACGGGGAGGCCGGACAGGCGGGCGGCCTCCTCGTTGCCCCCGATTGCGTACATGGAGCGGCCCAGCACGGTGCGCGAGAGGATGAACCAGCACAGCAGGCCCGCCACGACCATCGCCAGGATCGGGACCGGGAAGCGTCCGATGCT
>JBHAES010000133.1:0-8807 GCA_041855725.1 Actinomycetota bacterium | reverse complement strand
GTGGGCCCGCGGGTGGGCGGTCGCTGCACGCCTCACGGGCTGCGCTCCGCCCCACCGACCCCGACGGGTGACGTCGCTCGCTGACCACCGCCTTGGCGCCGAAGGCTGATCAGCGGTCGCCGTGCGCGGCGGCGGCCAGCGCGGCGACGGCGGCGAGCATGAGCGCGACCGTCGGGGCCAGGACCGCCCACGGGGCGCGCTCCACGTACGGGAGCCCCTCGCCGAGCAGCAGGCCCCAGTCGGGGGCCGGCGGGCGCGGGCCCAGCCCGAGGAAGCTGAGCGCGGCGAGCTCGAGGGCGCGCCCGGGCAGGCGCAGCACCGCATGGCGGGCCACCGCCGGTGCCACCACGGGCAGCACCGAGCCGAGCAGTCGACGGGCCGCCCCGACGCCCCACGTCGGCTGGAGCCGGATGTAGGGGCGGGCCATCACCTCGGCCACCAGGTCACGGGTGTGGGCGGCGAGCGCGGCCCAGCCGGTGACCACCACGGCGATGCCGGCGCCCAGGTGCGAGGGGCCCGACGCGGCTGCCACCACGAGGCCCACCGCGAGCGACGGCAGGGCGTTCGCCACCTCGATGAAGCCGGTGGCCCAGCGCCCCGCCAGCCCGATGAGCAGCCCCAGCACGAGCGTGGCCAGGCTCACCAGCACCGCCCCGCCCAGCGTGCTGAGCGCGCCGTGGGCGACCCGGGCCAGCAGGTCGCGCCCGGTGGCGTCGGCGCCCAGCGGCAGCGCCCACGACAGCGGGGCGAGCCGCTCGTGCACGGGGGCGTACGGGTCGCGGGGCAGCCCCCATGCCACCAGGCCCGCCAGCAGCGCCAGCGCCCCCACCGAGATCCGGGTGGCGTTCCGCGCCGCCCCGTGGCCGCCCTTCGGCACGGGCGCGGCTCCCTCGGCCAGCGCCGGGCCGATCAGCAGGCGCCGGACGACGGCGGCGACCACGCCCACCGTCACCGCCAGGGCGAGCACGAGCACGAGCCCGGCGCGGGTCGCGGGCACGTCCTGGGCGGCCGCCGACCCGAGCAGCGCCCGCCCCAGCCCCGGGATGGCGAACACCTGCTCCACCGCCACCGCCTCGGCCGTCAACCCCACCATGACCAGGGCGACCTGGCCGACGAGGGTGCCGGCGGCGCGTCGCAGCACGGCGAGCACGAGCCGGTGGCGGGCGACCTGGGCGATCGACCAGGTCTGCACCCATGCCTCCTGCCACACGCCGGTCACCGTGTCGGCGAACAGCCGGCCCAGGTAGGCGCCGGCCGGCACCCCCATCGCCAGGGCGGGCAGGACCGCGTGCCGCGGCCCCTGCCAGCCGTACGGGGGCAGCAGCCTCCACCAGAGCGCCACGACGACCAGCAGCACCGACGCGAGCAGGAAGCTCGGCACCGCGGACAGGGCCGCCGACGTGATCCCCGCCGAGCGGCGCACCTCGCCGCGCAGCCCGGCCCGCATCGGGCGCACCAGCAGCAGCGCCGCCACCGCCGTCGCCACGGCGAGGCTGAACCCCATGAGGGTGAGCGACACCCCGAGCGCCTGGACCATGCCCGGGCCCACCGGCCGGTGACTCACCCACGAGCTGCCCAGGTCGCCGCGCAGCAGCCCCGCCAGCCACCGGCCCAGCAGGGTCCACGGGCCCGCGTCGAGGCCGAGCTCGGCCCGCACCTGGGCCAGCGCCTCCGGCGAGACCTCCTGCTCGGAGTAGCGGGCCCGCAGGATCGTGTACTCGGCCGCGGCGCCCGACAGCCAGGGCAGCAGCCCGATCACGACGACCACGCCGGTCACCGCGACCGTCCGCGACACGAGCACCGGCAAGACGCGGGGGATGCTCATCACAGGTCGTCGGTCAGCGGGTGACGGTGGTGTCGGCGCCCACCAGCTCGCGGCCGCGCGGATCGCGCAGCGCGTCCTTCACGCCGGCGCCCTCACCCTGGATCACGCGCTCGTGCACCAGCGGCACGGACGGGTCGTGGGCGAGGATCGCGGTCTCGGCGCGGGCGATCGCCAGCCGGCGGTCGGTGCCGGGCGTCGCCGCGGCGGCCGCGGTCAGCACCTCGTCGACGCCGGCGTCGCAGAACGACGCCAGGTTGAACCCGCCCGCGCAGCTGTAGTCGCTGGCGAACGTGGCCACCGGGTCACCCGAGTCGAGCAGCATCGCGCGCGAGCCGATGAACGCGTCGAACCTGCCGGCCAGCGCGTCCTTCTCGAGGTACTGATACTCGCGGGTCTCGAGCGTCACGGTGAAGCCCTTCGCCTCCAGCATGCGCTGCACCAGCACCGCCACCTCGGGCAGCTCGGCGCGGTCGGTGTAGGTCGCCAGGGTGATCGCCGCACCCCCCGCCGACGTCCCGGCGGCCGGGCGCGCGGCGAGCGTCTGCGCCTGCCCGACCTCGTCGCGGGCGGCCGCCATCCAGCCGACGGTCGGCCCGAGCAGGCCCGCGCCCTTGTCGGCGCGGCCCTCGTACGCCTTGTCGACCAGCTCCTGGGTGTCGATCGCCTCGCGGGCCAGTGCCCGCATGGTCGCGTCGGCGAACACGCCCTTCTTCGTGTTGAGGTGCAGCGAGTTCGTCCGCGGCACCTTCACCTCGTGCATCAGCCTCGCGTCGACCGTGGCGGCCTGGCCCGGCGGAACGGCCTCCACGATGTCGGCGGTGCCGGTGCGCAGCGCGGCCGCGCGGGCGGTGCCGTCGGGCACGAAGACCACGTCGATGCCGGGCGACTTCGCCTGACCACCCCAGTAGCCGTCGAACCGCTGCAGGGCGGCCGTGGCGGTGCCCTGCACGTCGGTGAGCACGAACGGTCCGGTGCCGGTCCCCACCGGCGACACCGACGCCCCCTCGTACGCCTTGGCGGCGAGGATCGCCAGCTGCGGGCTCGACAGCCGCTGCGGCAGCAGCGGGTCGGCTGCGGCCGTGGTGACCACGAGGCGCTCGCCCTCCGCGGCGGCGCCGAGTCCCACCTTGGTGAGGATGCGGGGCGTCGGGTTGGCCGACGCCGCGGTCGTGAGCGACCGGGCGGCCGCGGCGGCGTCGAGGTCGGTGCCGTCGTGGAACTTCACGCCCTTGCGCAGCGTGAACACCCACGTCGTGGCATCGCGCTGCTCCCAGGCGGTCGCCAGCATCGGCTGGGCGGTGCCGTCGGCGTCGAGCCGCACCAGGGTCTCGGCCGTCGCCCAGCGCGACAGCATGAAGGCGTCGTCCGACAGGGGCGAGAGCCCCGAGCGGGGCGGCTGCATCATCGCCACGCGGATCCGGGCGTCGGACGAGGCGCCGCTGCTGGTGGTCGTGCCCGCGCTGCCGCTGAAGCACGACGACAGCAGCATCAGGGGGGCGATCGCGAGGGCCGCTACGGCCCGGCGTCGTGGCACGGACATGGTTCTCCTTCAGATGGTTGCTGGTGCGGTCCCCGACGGGCGGACCCGACGGGAGCCAGGGGACCCGGCCACGAGGTGCGGCAGCACCACGGCCGGGACGGCGAGGACGGCGGCGAGCCCGGCCCACACGGCCGGGTGGCCGGGGCCCAGATGGTCGACCCCGGCACCCAGGGCGGTGTTGCCGAGCAGCACCACCACGCCCCCGCAGCTGGCGAGCGCGCCGAGGTGCAGCCCGCGCAGCCGGTCGTCGCCCATGAGGCTGAGGGCGAGCTGCTGGTGCGTCGGGGTGAGCAGGATGTGGCCCAGCGCCAGCACCCCGGCCGACGCGAGCACGGTGACGGCGGTCACGCCCGCCGCCGCAGGCAGGACGAACGCGGCGACGAGCAGCCCGAACCCGATCCGCACGGCCGGCCCCGGCCCCGTCCGCGCCGCGAGACGGGTGAGCGGGAACCAGGCGGCGAGGGTGACCACCGACACGCCCGTGAACAGTCCCGCGGTGAGGGTGTCGCGCTCGCCCAGCGCCATCGGGAACAGGAAGTACAGCTGGTTGTAGGCGAGCAGGTTCCCCGACGCCAGCAGGCAGAACCCGAGGAAGCGCAGGCTCACCCCGCCGGGGAGCGCGCGCAGGGTCAGGCCGCGCTGCACGTCCACCGGCCGCAGCGTCACGCCCAGCACCACCGCGGCCACCGCGAACAGGACGGCGCCGAAGCGCAGGCTCGTGTCGAACCCGTGCCGCAGCAGCGCCACCCCGACCACGGGCCCCACCAGCGCCCCGACCTCACCCACCACCATCAGCCACGCGAACGGTGACACCCCGCCCGTCGGCGGCGTCCGGGAGAGACGGGCCTCCAGCGCCGGCGAGAACAGCGCCCCGGCCAGGCCGGTGAGCACCGCCCCCGCGAGCAGCGTCCAGAAGTCGTCGGCGGCCAGCAGCACCACGAACCCGACCGAGCGGAGCAGCGTGCCGGCCACGATCATGGCCCGCGACCCGAACCGGTCGGCCAGCATCCCGCCGACCACGAACAGGCCCTGCTGGCTCAACGTCCGCGCGCCCAGGATGACGCCCACGGCCGCCGCCGACTGGGCGTGCTCGTCGCGCAGCGCCACCACCAGGAACGGGATGACGGCATAGAAGCCCGCGTTGAACACGGCCTGGGCGGCGATCAGCCCCCGGGTCTCGCGTGGCAGCCCTCGCACCGTCAGCACACCAGGCAGGGCACCGCGTCCACGAGGCGCCTGGTCACGGGATGGGTGGGGGAGTGGAGCACCTGCTCCAGCGGGCCCGTCTCGGCGACCGAGCCCTCGTCGAGCACGAGGACGTCGGTGCAGACCCGGTGGATGCTCGACAGATCGTGCGTCACGACGAGCAGGCCCAGGCCCTGGTCGCGCAGCTCGGCGAACAGGTCGAGCACCTGCAGCCGCAGCGGCGCGTCGAGGCCGCTCACCGGCTCGTCCGCCAGCAGGAACCGGGGCCTGGTCACGATCGCCCGCGCCACCGCCGCCCGCTGCGCCTGCCCGCCCGAGACCTCGCCCGGGCGGGAGCGGGCGTGCCGGGCCGAGAGCCCTACCCGGTCGAGCGCCTCGGCCACCGCCGCGTCGTGGTCGCCCTCGACGCCCAGCCGCAGCAGCGGCTCGCGCACCTGGTCGCCGATCCGACGGCGCGGGTCGAGCGACGTCACCGGGTCCTGCGGCACGAGCTGGACTGCCCGGCGGAACCCCCGCCGGGCAGCCCGTCCCCTCACGGGGGCGCCGTCGAGGGTGACCTGGCCACGGTCGGGCAGGACCAGGTGCAGCAAGACGTGGAGGAGCGTCGACTTGCCGCAGCCCGACGGGCCGACGACCCCGAGGCCGTCCCCAGGAGCCAGGTGCAGGTCCACCCCGGCGAGGGCCGACACCTGCCCAGCCCGGGAGGTGTAGGTCTTGTAGAGGTCGCGGCCGGCCAGACCCGGGACCCGGTCCGGTGGCACGGCCGCGTCGGCGCGGACCTCGTCGCGGTCGCCGTCGACCCTCATGCGGCGGCCCCGGTCACGTTCCAGGCGCACGCCCGCGCCGCCTGCACCAGCTCGGCCGCTGCCGGGTGACCGGGCCGGTCGAGCAGACCCAGGAACGGCTGGTCGGCCACGACCTCGCCCTCGTGCAGGATCACCGCCCGCCGGCACAGCCGTGACGCCAGGGCCACGTCGTGGGTGATGAACAGCAGCGCCGCCCCTGTCTGCGACGTCTGCTGGTCGATCGCCGCCACCACGTCGTGCTGGCTCACCGTGTCCAGCGCCGACGTGGGCTCGTCGGCCACGATGAGCCGCGGCCGCGACAGCAGCGCCAGCGCGAGGCACGCCCGCTGCCGCTGACCACCCGACAGCTCCGTCGGGTACGAGTCGGCCACCCGTTGCGCCTCCAGGCCGAGGTCCGTCAGCAGGTCGAGCACCTGCTCGGGCGTCACGTCGGGCACCAGCCGCAGCTGCCGGCCCACCCGCACCACCGGGTTCAGCGCCGAGGCAGTCGCCTGGAGCACCGCCGCCAGACCAGGGCGCTCCCGTGGTGGGGCCGAGGTCACGTCGCACCCGTCCAGGCGCACCGTCCCCGTACGCCGCAGCCGCGGGTGGAGCGTGCCGAGCACCGAGTCCGCCGTGAGCGACTTGCCGGAGCCGCTGGCCCCCAGCAGCGCCACCCGCTCGCCGGCATCGACCCGCAGGCTGACGCCGCGCACCAGCGGTCGGTCCCCGGCCGAGACGGTCAGGTCGGCCACCTCCAGCAACGCATCCACGAGCCGCACTATAACAAGAACGATTCTCAGTACCGTGCGGTGTCGGGTGGCGCGGACCCGGTACGACCGGGCCCCCGGCGGCGGCGCGGCCCGGCGACCAGGGCCTGGCTACGCCGGACGCCGCGGCCCGTGAAGAGGCTGTCATGTGGCCGCTGCGCGACCCGGGCTCAGCAGTACCCTCCCGGGGTACATCGAAGGGAGCCCCATGGGACTGAGAGCCACCTACCTCGCCGTCGACGCGGCGCTCGTCGAGCGGCTGCGCGGGCTGGACCTCGAGGCGTGCCTCGCGCAGGTGGCGGCCCTCCGCGACACCGACGCCGAGACGGCCGACCTCGACAAGATGTGGGACGGCCTGCGGTTCCTGCTCTCCGAAGGCACCCCCGGCGACGGCGACCCGCTCACCGAGGCCGTCCTCGGCGTCCAGCCCTGGGAGGGCGCCGTGCACGTGGCCGTCACGGGCGCCGACGACGTCGTACGGATCCTCGAGGCCCTCGACACCGTCGACCTCGACCGGCGCCTCGCCCTGACCGACTTCGCCGACTTCGCCGACGCGGACATCTACCCGGCGATCTGGGACGAGGACCCCGACGACCTGCGCGACGAGCTCCGCCTCGCCTTCGCCGACCTGCACCGCTTCTACGGCCGCGCCCGGGCCGCCGGCCACGGCGCCGTCGTCACCATCGGCTGAGCCGGCCCCCGGCCCGCCGGCGCCGACCCGGCTAGGCTCGCAGCCATGACCGGACGCGAGTGGGCAGTGGTGACCGGGGCCTCGGGCGGGCTCGGCGAGGCGTTCTGCGAGCGGTTGGCCCGCGACGGCCTCCACGTCGTGCTCGCCGCCCGCAGCACGGGCCCGATGGAGCAGACGGCCGAGCGGCTCCGCACCCGCTACGGCGTCGAGGCCCTCGTCGTCGGCTGCGACCTCGGCACCGGCGAGGGCCGTCGTACGCTGCTCGACGCCACGGCCGACCTCGAGGTCGGCGTGCTCGTCAACAACGCCGGGTTCGGCATCGTGGGCGACTTCGCCGGCACCGACCCCGGCCGGCTCGAGCAGATGGTGACCCTCAACTGCGTCGCCGTCGCCGCCCTCGCCCGCGCCTACGCCCCCGCCATGGTGGCCCGCCGCCGGGGCGCCATCGTCAACGTCGCCTCCACCGCCGCGTTCCAGCCGCTGCCGGGCATGGCGGCGTACGCGGCGTCGAAGTCGTTCGTGCTCTCGCTGTCGCAGGCGATGTGGGACGAGCTGCGGCCCCACGGCGTCGCGGTGCTCGGGCTGTGCCCCGGGGCCACCGCGACCGGGTTCTTCGAGGTCGCCGGCGACGACGCCGTGCTCTCCCGCCGCCGCACCCCCGACCAGGTCGTCGACACCTGCTTCGTCGCCCTGCGGCAGGGCAGGCCGTCCGTCGTCGACGGCGCCCTCAACAAGGGACTGGCCGCCTCGGCCCGGCTCGCCCCCGTACGCGTCGCCCTCGCCGCGGCCAAGCGCGTGCTGCGGACCTGAGGGCGAGGCTGCTCAGGGGCGCTTCGCCAGGGCGTCGAGCAGTGCGTTCTCCAGCACCTCGGTGAGAGCGGGGTGGATCCAGTACTGCCCGCGGGCCATCGTCTCGGCGTCGAGGCCGGTGGCCATCGCCTGCACCGCCGGCTGCAGCAGCGTCGCCGCCTCGGGCCCCACGATGTGCACCCCCAGCAGCCGCAGCGTGGCCGGGTCGACGAGCACCTTGCAGAAGTGGTCGGTGTCCTCCAGCGCCCACCCGTACCCGACGTCGCCGTAGCGGCGGACGCCGACCAGGTAGTCGACGCCCCGCTCGGCCAGCTCCTGCTCGGTCGCGCCGACCGCGGCGACCTGCGGGTCGGAGAACACGGCGTGCGGCACGAACCGGTGGTCGCTGGCGACCAGGTCGTCGGGGTGCAGCAGGTTGTGCTGCACCACCCGCGCCTCGTGGTTCGCCACGTGCTTGAGCTGCAGCGGGTTCGACAGGTCGCCCAGCGCCCACACCCCCGGGCACGTGGTGCGCTGGTGGGCGTCGACCACCACGTGGCCGTCGTCGGTGACCTCGACGCCCGTGCGGTCCAGGTCGAGCAGGTCGGAGCTCGGCACCCGGCCCTGGGCGACGAGCAGCAGGTCGGCCGGGTAGGTGTACTCGATGCCGTCGACGTCGGCGGTCACCACCACGACGCCGCCGCCGTCGCGCGGCTCCACCTCGAGCACCGTCTGCCGCAGCCGCACCGACACCCGCCGCGACAGCAGCTCGGTGAACCGGGCCGCCACCTCGGCGTCCTCGTGGCGCAGCAGCGGCTCGGAGCGGTTGATCACCGTCACCTTGACGCCCAGCGCGCTGAAGACGTGGGCGAACTCGGCCGCCACCGCGCCGCCGCCGAGGATCACCAGCCGCCGGGGCAGCTCGTCGATGCGCATGATCGTGTCGGAGGTGTGCACCAGGCCCGCCACCTGCGGGGCGTCGAGCCCCGTGATGGGTGCGTGGTGGGGCCGCGACCCGGCCGCCAGCACCACCTGGTCGGCGGTGAACGTACGCTCGCCGCCGTCGGCGGCGGTGACGGTGAGCGTGATAATTAAAAGCAAGTGCCAGTAGATGGCCGGCCCGTGCACGGCGCTGTAGATGTCGCAGATGTGCACGTACAGCAGCAGCAGCGGAAAGATGACGAGAAACTCGAGGAGGCAC
>JBHAES010000132.1:0-5407 GCA_041855725.1 Actinomycetota bacterium | reverse complement strand
GACGACCTCACCGACCTCGCCGCCGACGACCGGATCCTTCTCGCGCGGGTCCACGTCGGGTCCCTCACCGGCGCCTGGTTCACCCCCGACGGCGCGACCCCGGGACCCGAGACCCGCATCCACCAGGACGGCCGCAGCCTGTGGTTCGACGCCGACGGTCCCGCCGCACCCCTGAGCCCCGTGCTCATGGCCACGGTCCCGGCCGGCACGCATCTCACCCAGGCGAGCTTCGACCTGGTCTGACCGCCAGCGCCCCGCCCGTACGCGTGCGGGCGCCACCCGCCCGCAGACAGCACAGGACCCTGCGCACCAGCGGGTCCTATGGGACCCGACCGGGTGCGCAGGGTCCTGCCTCCCCCGGTGCGGGGCGACGCGGTCGGCGCCTGGATGCACGGATGTCGTCCGGACCCGGGCCGCCCCTTCCTCCCTCCGACGATGCCGGCGTCGGGGCCCGCCGCCTGGCCGGTCAGGCCGGCCGGCAGGGGCGGGCGCCTGTCGGCGCCGTACGGTGCCGACGCCGCGGGCGAGGTGGGCCCGCGGCGGCGCCCGCCTTGACCGGGTTCACTCCCCCGGCTGGCGCACGCCGACGGTGAGGAGCAGGTTCGCGTACAGCCGCTGGTCGCCGGTGGCGACCACGCAGCAGCAGTCGTCGGACCTCGCCAGGTCGTAGAAGTCCCAGCGCGGCACCTCGGTGAACGGCACGCCCAGCAGCAGCGCACGGTAGTCGTCGTGCGCCGGGATCTCGACCTGCTCGGCGTCGGGGGCGGGCACCATGACGGCCGCCGCCTCCACGGGGACGGTCTGCTTCAGCACCTCCAGCACCTGGTTGACCGTGAGCAGGCCGGGGGCCAGGTTGAGCGCCACCCGCTCGGCCCGCGGCGACACCCACACCGAGTGCGGGTAGTTCGAGTCGGCCAGCAGGATCGTGGCCCCGTGCCCCGCCGCCGCGAGCACCCGCAGCAGCTCGGGGTGCAGCATCGGTCCGTACAGCATCACAGCCCCTTCAGCACGTCACCGCACAGGTGCACCTTCAGGCCCAGCGCCTCGAACATCGCGGCCTTCGCGACGAGCGCCTTGTCGGCGGTCTCGGCGTCGGGGGCGTAGACGACGTTGAGGTGGTTGGACTTGTGCCGCGCCATGAGGGCGTCACGGCCGACGCCGTGCAGGATCGCGTTCATGATCGGCCACTCCTTGTTGGTGCTGTCGAGGCGACGCTGCACCTCCTCGGGCGGCATCTCGATGCAGGTGCCGCGGCCCATGTCGACGTGGAGGGCGCCGTCCTCGATGAACACGCGCGACCACACGATCTCGCCCGGCTTCGACACGCCCGAGAGGGTGCCGCCGCCCAGCGGGAAGAAGTAGTACGACTGCCGGTAGCTGTGCGCGTTCTGGTAGCCGCCGAGGTGCGAGGCCGGCACGGAGCCCGAGATCTCGAGCACCCACACGAACTCGCCCTCCCACTCGTCGCCCCACCGCACGTCGTGGAGGGTGGTGGACGGGTCGAGCCCCATCGCCTCCCACACCCGGTTGGTGACGAGGGCGTCCATGGCGACCCCCTCGTCGACCTCGTTGAAGTGCGGCAGCGCCTTGCCCTCGTAGAGCACCCGCGAGCCGTCGCGCGAGGTCACCGGCGGCCGGTTCGGGTCGTTGAGCAGGCCCTCCACCAGGTCGGAGGCCGGCACCACGTCCTTGAGGCCCTGCTGGTACTGGATGCCGATCGCGGCGGCGCCGAAGTCGTCGGCCATGCGCAGCGCCGCCACGTACATCTTGAACTGCCACGTGAGCTGCTCGTCGGTGAGGTTCTCCTTCCAGTCCCCGTCGTTGTCGACGTGGAAGGTCATGCCCCGCTCGTCGAGCCACGCCCGCACGGCCGCCGCCTCGGCGTCGGTGACGGTCAGCATCTCGGCGTACAGGGCCGACTGCGACAGGCGCTCCTTGTACATGCCGGTCGGGTTCATGAGCTCGTCGTCGATGAGGGCGTTGTACATGCCCATGCAGTACTCGTCGAAGATGGCCAGCACGGCCTTCTCCTGCTTGAGCTGGGCGGCGAGGGCGACGCCGAGCTCCTTCTCCGGCGACTCGGGCAGCGGCGGCAGGTCACGCACGTGCGACGTGTCGTGCACGATCTCGCCGGTCTCCAGCCAGGTCTTGAGCTGCTGGCGGGCCCAGTCGTCGGTGAAGTCCTTGCTCCACAGCGCCGAGTACCGGATGCCGGCCTTCGTCATCGACCCGGTGAGGTTCAGCAGGCCCACGAGGCCGGGGAAGTCGCCGGCGAAGTTGGCCACCACGAGGATCGGGCCCCGGTGGTCGCGCAGCCCGGCGAGCAGGTGGTGCGAGTACTGCCACACGGCCTCGACCACCACGAGCGGCGCGTCGAGGGGGATGGTGGCGAACACGTCCATGCCGCGGCGCTGGTTGTCGATGAAACCGTGGCCCTTCTCGGGGTCGACGCCGTGCGCGCGCTTCACCGTCCAGCCGAGCTCGGCGGCCGCGGCCGCGAACTGGGCCTCCACCTGCTGCTGCATGTCCCACGTCTTCACGTTGGTGGTCAGGCGCAGGTCGCCGTTGGCGACGGTGTAGAGGGTCTTCGGCTCCGCCTCGGGACGCGGGGTCACGGTCGGCAGCGTGTACGTGGTCACAGGTTCTCCTTCTCTTGCTGGTCGAGGTTTCGTGAGGTCAGCGGGCGGCGACGAGCTCGGGGCCGGGCCGGTCGGGCGCCAGGTCGACCGTGCGGCTCGCGCCGTCGACGGTGAACGCGGCCCGGTCGGAGCCGTCGGTGGTGTCGACGGCGAGCAGGTCGCCGTCCGGGGTGCGCAAGGCGCGGACGAACGTGGCCGGGTCGGCGGGCTCGACCACCAGCGGGCTCGGCTCGGCGTCCGGCAGCACGTCGCCGTGGGCGGCGTGCCAGGCGGCCATCTGCTCCAGCGTGCGGCGCTGGATCTCGGGGATGCGGCCCGCGCCCGTCGGCCCCACGTTCAGCAGCAGCCGCCCGCCCCGCGACACCACGTCGACGAGCAGCTGCACCGCCTGCCGGCCGGTCAGGCTGACCGACTCGTCCTCGAGGGCGTTGTAGCCGAACGAGAACCCGATGCCGCGGCAGTGCTCGAACGGGCCCTGCCGCTCCAGCTCGCGGCCCGACTCGTACTCGCTGGTGCGGAAGTCGCGGTGCGTGTCGCCCCACCGGTCGTTGACGACCCCGTCGGGCACCTGCGCGTAGTAGTCGGTGAACAGGCTGCCGAGCCCATCGGGGCCGAGGTGCTTGCCGGCGTCGGGCCAGTCGATGTCGTTCCACAGCACGTCGGGGGCGTGCCTCGCGACGAGGTCGCGTACGTGCGCGAGCGCGTACGCGTGGTAGGCGGCGTCCTTGGGCCGCCGCGCCTCGTGCACGTCGCCGTGCTCGACGATCGGGCCCAGGTCGGCGACGTGCCAGTCGAGGCCGCCGGAGTAGTAGAGGCCGCTGCGCATCCCCGCCGCCCGGGTGGCGGCCACGATGTCGGCCACCAGGTCGCGGCGCGGACCCCGGTGCACCGTGTCGCGGGTGCCGGTGCCGGGCGCGTCCCACAGCGTGATGCCGTCGTGGTGCTTGGTGGTCGGCACCACGTACGAGGCGCCCGCCGCCGCGAACAGCCGCGCCCACGCGGCCGGGTCGAAGTCCACCGGGTCCCAGGCGTCGAGCAGGTCGTCGTACGGGCCGCCGCCCCACACCTCCTGGTGGTGGCGCTGCGCCGGGGACCCGTCGATGCGGATCGTGTTGGCGTACCACTCCGCGTACGGGTTGTGGGTGAACCAGTGCCGCGCCTCGAACGTGCCCAGCGGCCCGATCGGCTCGGCCCACGCGGCGACGCTGTAGGCGCCCCAGTGGATGAAGATGCCCAGCTTCGCCCGCCGGAACCACTCGGGCAGCGGCCGGGCGAACCGGCTGAAGTCGTCGTTCATGGTGTCCCCTCGGGGGAGAGCACGCGCAGCGAGCAGAGCTCGTCGGCGCGCGCCGCCTGGGTGGTGAGGATGTACGTGCCCATCGAGGCTACGGGCTTCGTGCCCGGCTCGCTCACCGCGCCGCCCAGGCGAGCCGCAGCCGACGAGGACGAGGCACCTGCCGGTGCCGTCCGCAAGAGTCGCATAGCAGTTCCTTTGCTGTCGTCGGGAGGCGCCGTGCGAGGCGTCCTCCGAGGGGGCGGGGTCGGCGGTTGACGCCGTCAGGGGGCGACCGGGCGCGGTTCCGTGCCGGCGGCCGCAGCGGGGAGCACCTCCTTCCTGGCCGGGCCGTCGTAGCCGCGGATCCGTTCCAGCAGCATCTCGGCGGCCTGCACCCCGAGCTCGCGCGCGGGGAGCTCGGTGATGACGAGCCCGTCGGGCAGGTACAGCGTGAGCGGCAGCTCGCCCAGGCAGAGCACCCCGACCCGTTCGGTGTCGAGGCCACGGTCGCGCAGCCCGCGCACCACGCCCACCGCGAGCCGGTTGTTGGCGGTGAAGATGGCGTCGGGCGGCTCGGGCAGCGCGAGCAGCGCGTCGAGCCCGGCGATCCCCCCGTCGATCGTGTAGGGGCGGCGCAGCCCCAGCTCCGGCGGCGGCTCCACCCCCATGACGCTGCGCCACGCCAGCCGCCACCCCTCGTAGCGCCGGTCGGCGGTCATGACGTCGACGGGGCCCGAGACGCAGGCCACCCGCCGGAAGCCCGCGGCGAAGAGCTGCTGGGTGCCGGCGAGCGCCTCGGCCACGTCGTCGCTCACCACGACGTCGACCGGGTCGTGGCGCGCCTCGCGGTCGACCGCCACCACGGGCACGCCCCGGCTCAGCGCGTGGCCGTAGCGGGACGCCGACGTGCTCGGCACCACGATGACCCCCGCCACCGGGTCGGCGACGGCGGCGGTGAGCAGCTGCGACTCCTGGGCCGGGTCGTCGTCGGTGTTGCCGAGCATCACCGAGTAGCCCGCCGCGCGGGTCACGTCGGTCACCCCGCGGGTCATGGCGGTGAAGAAGGTGTTCTCGATGTCGGGGATGAGCATCGCGATGATCTGCGAGCTGCCCAGGCGCAGCCGGCGGGCGTTCATGTTGGGCACGAAGCCGAGCTCGGCGGCTGCGGCGGCCACCGCCTCGGACTTGCTCGCCGACACGTTGGCGCCGTTGAAGTAGCGCGAGACCGTGGCGGGCGACACGCCCGCGCGAGCGGCCACGTCGTAGATGGTTGCCACGGTGCCTCCTTCGGGGGGACCGCCCGTCAGGGTCGGTCGCAGGTTGGTGGGACGGGCCCGGCGGGCCCGGGCCGGGCCGGGCTCACCCGGGCTCGAACCACGGCTCGAGCCGCCGGTAGGCGGCGACGAACCGCTCCCGATGGGTCTGGTAGTCGTCGGCGCGGGAGGTCGGCTCGAACTGGGCCTCGACCCGCGACAGGGACCCGGCCCGCTCG
>JBHAES010000131.1:0-3246 GCA_041855725.1 Actinomycetota bacterium | reverse complement strand
TCGGCGGGGGCCGCGGCCCGCATCCCGGTGGCCCGGGCGACCAACCTCACCCGGGTGCTCACCCAGGCGCAGGACCAGGGGTTCACCGTGCTCGGCCTGGCCGGCGAGGGCGACGTGCCACTCGACGAGGTCGCCGCCGACGGGCCGCTGGTGCTGGTGGTGGGCAGCGAGGGCGACGGCCTGTCGCACCTGGTGCGCCGCACCTGCGACCAGCTCGTCGCGATCCCGATCGCCAGCGCGGTCGAGTCGCTCAACGCCGGCGTGGCGGCCGGGATCGCCCTGTACGAGATCAGCCGCCACCGCTGACGGCCGGCCCGTACCAGCCGCGCCGACCGACCCGGTAGATTGAGGGCCGTCGTCCCTGCCGAAGGAGCCCTCGTGAGCGACCTCAACGCCACCATCAGCAGCGCCTACCGCCAGATCCTCGAGGTGGTGGGCTCGGTCGAGCCCCGGATCGCCGGGGCCATCACCCAGGAGCTGGCCGACCAGCGGTCGTCGCTCAAGCTCATCGCCAGCGAGAACTACGCCTCGCTGCCGGTGCTGCTCACGATGGGCACGTGGCTGTCGGACAAGTACGCCGAGGGCACCGTGGGGCACCGCTTCTACGCCGGCTGCCGAAACATCGACACGGTCGAGTCGGTCGCCGCCGAGCACTGCCGCGAGCTGTTCGGCGCGTCCTACGCCTACGTGCAGCCGCACTCGGGCATCGACGCCAACCTCGTGGCCTACTGGGCGATCCTCAACGCCCGGGTCGAGTCGCCGGCGCTGGAGCGGCTCGGCGCGAAGACGGTCAACGACCTCGACGAGGCCGACTGGGAGCAGCTGCGGCGCACGTTCAACGAGCAGCGGGTGATGGGCATGTCGCTCGACGTGGGCGGCCACCTCACCCACGGGTTCCGCCACAACATCTCGGGCAAGATGTTCCACCAGCGCTCCTACGGCACCGACCCCGAGACCCAGCTCATCGACTACGACCGGCTCCTCGCCGACGCCCGCGAGTTCAAGCCGCTCATCATCGTGGCCGGCTACTCCGCCTACCCGCGGCGGGTCAACTTCGCGACGATGCGTGAGATCGCCGACGAGGTGGGCGCTACCCTGTTCGTCGACATGGCCCACTTCGCGGGGCTCGTGGCCGGCAAGGTGCTCACCGGCGACGACGACCCGGTGCCGTTCGCGCACGTGGTCGCCTCCACCACCCACAAGTCGCTGCGCGGCCCCCGGGGCGGGTTCGTGCTCGCCACCGACGACTACGCGCCGAGCGTCGACAAGGGGTGCCCCATGGTGCTGGGCGGCCCGCTGTCGCACGTCATGGCAGCGAAGGCGGTGGCGTTCGCCGAGGCCCGCACCGACGCGTTCCGTACCTACGCCCGGGCGGTCGCCGACAACGCGAAGACGCTCGCCGAGCAGCTGACGAGGCGCGGGGTGCGGCTGGTCACCGGCGGCACCGACAACCACCTGGTGCTGATCGACACCCGCGGGTACGGGCTGACGGGGCGGCAGGCCGAGTCGGCGCTGCTCGAGGCCGGCATCGTCACCAACCGCAACTCGGTGCCCGACGACCCGAACGGCGCCTGGTACACCACGGGCGTGCGCATCGGCACCCCCGCCCTCACGTCGCGCGGCTTCGGCGCCGACGAGTTCCGTACGGTCGCCGACCTCGTCGCCGACGTGCTCGAGGGCACCACGCCGGCGCCCACCCGGTCGGGCGCCCCCGGCAAGGCCAGGCACATCCTCGCCGCCGGGCTCGCCGAGCGGACCAGGGCGGCTGCTGCCGAGCTGCTCGACGCCCACCCGCTCTACCCCGGCCTGGAGCTCTGACGGGCTCGGCGTCACCGGCCCAAGACGTTGCCTCCGTTGACGCCGAGGATCTGGCCCGTCGTCCAGCCGGCGGCGGGCGAGAGCAGGTAGGCGACCGCCTCGGCCACCTCGACCGCGGTGCCGGGCCGCCCCATCGGGATCTGCGAGACCCGGTCGTCGTAGATGGCGGGGTCCTTGGCGATGCGCGGCTGCCAGAAGTCGGTCTCGGGCACGAAGCCGGGCGACACGCAGTTCACGGTGATCCCGTCGCTCGCGAGCCGGCCGGCCATCCACCACATCCAGCCGTGGACGGCGGCCTTCGCTGCCCCGTACGACCCGCTGCCGCGGATGCCGGCGATCGACGAGATCGCGACGACCCTGCCCGCCGGCCTCGCCAGGTGCGGGAGCAGCGCCTCGGCCGGCAGCACGGTGGTCATCACGTTGCCCTCGAAGTCGGCCCGCCACCGGGAGCCGACCCGCGCCAGGTCGTCGCCCTCGCCGGTCGACGCCCCGCCCGCGGCGAGCACGAGCCCGTGCACCTCGCCGCCGGCGCCGATCGCGTCGGCGAGCGCCTGCACGGCGGCCGCGTCGCTGAGGTCGCACGGCAGCGGGGTCACGGTGGGCGCCCCGGCGTCGCGCAGCCGCCGGGCCGCGTCGTGGAGCACCTGCTCCCGGCGGCCCACGATCACCAGGTCGGCACCCTCGGCGGCCACCCGGGCCGCGCACGCGTACCCGATGCCCGTGCCGCCGCCCGTCACCACGATGCGTCTGTCCATGGGCCCGACAGTACCGCCGGGCGCGGGCGTCGCCGCGGTCAGCGGGCGAACAGGCGCCCGCGGACGACGGTGGCGAACGTGTCGAGCGAGGCCGGCAGGTCGCGCAGGTGCCAGTCGGCCGGCGCGTGGTACCAGGAGAGGTCCTCCGGGTCGGCGTCGGCGTCGTCGTCGCTGGCCACGAGCGCCTGGAGCCACCGCTCCCAGCCGCCGAGCACGACCGCGTACGGCAGGATCGTCGAGATCTGCTCGTGCTCGCGGCCCTTCGGCAGCTGGTTGGTCGGCTGCGTCTCGAGCTGCACCGACAGGGCCCGCAGCCCGGCCAGGAGCCCGGCGCCCGACGTGGTGCGGGCCGGCATCTCCTGCGCCACGAAGATCAGGCCCAGCGCCAGCGCCAGCAGCGACAGGCTCAGCAGGCCGAACGTCGTGAACGCCACCAGCACCACCGCGGCCACGGCCGCCGCGCCGAGCGCGACCCAGCCCCAGCGGCGCCACGCCGTACGGGTCTGGTCGGGCCGGTGGGCGAACCAGCCGCGCTCGACCACCTCGTCGTAGAGGGCGTCCTGCACCTGGCCGACCACCGGGGTGACCGTGGCGACGAGGTTCGACACGCGGGTCGGCTCGGCCCCCTCGGGCGCCAGGGCGTCGAGCAGCACCTGCACCTCGTAGGAGCGGG
>JBHAES010000130.1:0-7420 GCA_041855725.1 Actinomycetota bacterium | reverse complement strand
GGAGGCGCGACGGGCGATGGGGACCTCGTCGTCGTCGCGCTGGAGCGACGGGGCCGCGAACAGCAGCATCAGGGCCAGCCCGGCCAGCTGGAGCCAGGCCCACCAGGGGGCGCCGTCGACGAGGCGCACCTCGATCGCGCCCGACGCCTCCCCCAGGTGGTAGGCGGCGCGCCAGTCAGGCGACACGGCGGGGGCGAGCTCCTGCCCGCCGACGGTGACCACCCAGCGCACGTCGGGCGGCTCGGCCAGCACGAGCGTGCGGTCGGGGCCGCCCGGGGGTACCTCCGTGGTGGCGTACGACACCGAGGTCCCTTCCCGGACCTGCACCCAGGAGGGCTTGTCGGTGACGAGCCACACCAGCACGTTGGACCCCTCGACGGCGCCGCGCTGCAGGCCGGGGGTCGCCCCCAGGGCGGCGGCCGCCTCGGGGGTGGCACCGTTCACGACGAGGTGGCTCACCCCGAGGTCGGCGAGGCTGGCCGCGAGCCCGTCGATCTGACGCCCGGACGCCACCTGCGCCGCCACCGTCCGGGCGGCCTCGGTGCCCTTCTCGGAGGCGTACCCGGTCTCGCCGTCGCCCCACGAGGGGTGGCCGGGCCGGTCCACGTACCACGACGGCCCGCCGTCGTGCATCGTCACCACGAACGCCCGGGACCGCAGCGTGTTCTCGGCGTCGCGGACGTACACGGGCACGGGCAGCGCGTCGGTGCGTCCCAGCGGGGCACCGACCCCGCCCCAGACCCACCAGATCGACGTCACGAGCAGCGCGAGGGCGCCGAGCACCCCGGAGCCGACGACGAGCGCCTGTCCCAGGCCGAAGTCAGCGTCCTCGAGGTCGAGGCGGGCCCGGTCGACGGCGGCGGCCGACCCGACGATCAGCAGGCCGAACCCGGCGACGAGCCACATGGTGACCTCGGGGCGGACGTGTCCGCCGGCGACCTGCACGACGAGCCGGCTCAGCACGGCGGCGAGCACCAGGCACGCCACGGCGCCGGCCCACACCCCCCACCACGACGGCCGCAGGGCGAGCGCCACGGCGGCCCCCAGCCACACGAGGCCCGCCGCCACGAGGCTCAGCCACAGCGGCGGCAGGCCCGGCCCGGCCGACCGCCCGACGAAGAGCTCCCACACCGCGGTCGCGTCGCCGGCGGCGAGCAGCGGCTCGGGGCCGGTCAGGATCCGGCCCGGGTACCACACGAGCCCCAGCAGCCACGGTCCGGCCATCAGGACCGCGCCCAGCACGGCGATCCAGGCCCGGACGAACCCCGCGCGGCGCCGCAGCGCCACGCCGAGGGTGACGACGGCGCCGACGACCAGGCCCAGAGGGATGACGGCCCCCATGACGGTGAGGGCGATGGCGACGCCGGCGGCGGAACGCCACTCCTCGAGGCCGCGGCGGCGGCCCCAGGTGCGCAGCGAGAGGGCCAGCACCGGCAGGGCGACGGTCCAGGCCACGAGCCACACCTGGCCGCGGGAGTAGCCGGCCACCAGCACGGGCAGCAGCGCGTACAGCACGCTCGTGAGCCACCGGCTGCGCAGCCCGAGCACGTACGGCTCCAGGAACCAGGCGCACGCGACGGTCGCGGCCGGCACGCCGAGGAGCAGGGCGCCGACGGCGGCCCAGTCGGGGCTGACGAACGGTACGGCCACCAGCGCGGTGAGCCCGAGCCACAGCGGGTGCTCACCGTAGTGGCCGGGGGGCGCGCTGAGGTAGGCGGCGAACGCCGCCCCCAGGTCGGCGGGCGCCGGCAGCAGGCCGGACGAGGTGAGCCACCCGATGCCCAGCAGCCGTCTCGACGCGAGCAGCACCGCGACCACGAGCGCCGACACGCCCAAGAGCGGGAGCACCGAGCGGCGACCGCGGGAGGCGTGCTCGGCGAAGTCGTCGCCGGTCAGCTCGTCGAGGGTGAGGTCGTCGTCGACCCCGCCGGCGGTGAAGGCCTGCAGCCGCTCGGAGACGGCGCGGGCCACGTGGTCGAGCCCGAACAGCCAGCTCGACCAGACGTGCGGGCGCAGCTGCTGCACCCGCTTCAGCCCGGCCGGCTGCGGCCCGGATGCCGCGACCTGTCGGCGCAGGCCCCGTACGGCGTCGCCGCTGCGCACGAAGTCGCCCAGGGCGCGCAGCTCGTCGCGGCTGAGGTCGGGGCGCTTGCCCAGCAGGAAGCCGAGGGCCCGCAGGAGGCAGCCGACGACCAGCCGCAGCCACACGAACGGCACGGCGGCCCCGCGGGCGTGGCCCGCGACGGCGCGCATGCCCATGAGGCGGTCGTACGCCCGGACGTTGCGGCCGGCGGCCTCGACGACCGTGTCGTGGCGGTGGCCGCGGCGACCCGCCTGCCGGTGGGTGATGCGGGCGGCGGGGCAGGTGACGACCCGCATGCCGGCCGCGGTGGCCCGCCAGCCGAGCTCGACGCCGTCGCGGTGCAGGGGCAGGGCCTGGGCGAGCCCGCCCAGCCGTTCGTAGGCGCTGCGGCGGATCAGCATGCCGCACGTGGAGACGCCCAGGGTGTCGGCCGGCTCGTGCTGGCCCTGGGCGATCTCGCCGGGCTCCAGGCCGAGCTCGCGGCGGCCGGTGTGCGAGATGGTGACGCCGAGCTCGGCGATGAGCGCCGCGCGGGTGCGCCGGGTCGGCGTGACGAGCAGGGGGCCCACGATGTCGGCGTCGGGGGTGCGGGCGGTCTGCTCCAGCAGCCTGGTGAGCGCCTGCGGGTGCACCACGACGTCGTCGTGCAGCAGCCACACCCACTCGGTGGGCTCGCCCGCCGCGTCGAGCGCGGCCCGTACGGACTGGGCGAAGCCCCAGCGGGCGTCGCCCGCCACGAGCCTGAGCCGGCCCGCGGCGGCGGCGCTCTCCAGCAGGCCCGCCGAGCCGTCGGTGGAGCCGTTGTCGACCACCACGAGCCGCCCGGGGGCGACGGCCAGGCGGGAGAGGGAGGCCAGGGCGTCGCGCAGCCACTCGGCGCCGTTGCGGACCACCATGACAGCGGTCACCGTGTCGCCGGTGGGCACGGGGCCGAGGGGCTCCGGCTCGGAGTCCACCCACGACCACAGGTCGTCTTCGGTGTCGGTCGTCATCTCACCTCGCGCGTGCAGGGGGAACGGGCGTGGTCCCCCGGTAGCCTAGCGGACCACCTTCTGGCGACCCGTTGACCCATGAGATTGTTCTAGTTATGCTAGAATTATGATCTGGCAGGTGGACCCGACCTCACCCCGGCCGATCTATGACCAGATCGCCGAGTCCGTGCGCTGGGCGCTCCACGAGGGCAGGCTGGCGCCCGGCGACCGGCTGCCCCCGGCGAAGGAGCTGGCCGAGTCGCTCGACGTGAACATGCACACGGTGCTCAGGGGCTACCAGGTGCTGCGCGACGAGGGCCTCGTGGAGCTCCGCCGCGGCAGCGGCGCCACCGTGGTGGGGCGCTCGGAGGCCCGGCTCGACGCGCTGGTCGCCCAGATGCTGGCCGAGGCCGACCGCCACGGCCTCAGCGTCGACGACGTCCTCGTCCGGATCAGGAGGTACCGCCCATGAACCGTCGCAGCGTCATCGCGCCTTTCGTCGCGGTGGTGGCCGCCGTCGCGGCCGGGTGGTGCGCGGTGCTCCTGGTGCGGGACCGCCTGCCCGAGCGGCTGGTCACGCACTGGGGCCTCGACGGCCAGCCCGACGGGTGGCAGGCGCGCACCCCGGCGCTGTGGTTCGCCGTCGGGTTCACCCTCGGCACCGGCACGCTCCTCCACCTGCTCGGGGTGGCCATGCGGCACCCTCGGGCGCTGGGTCCGGTCGCCGCGGGGACGTCCTGGTTCCTGGCACCCCTGCTGTTCGGCTCCATCGTGCTGCAGGCCGGCGGTGACAGCCCCGCCATCGGCCCCCTGCTGCTGGTCAGCCTGGTCGTCGGCCTCGTCGCGGGCGGCCTGGTCCACCTCGCGGCGCCGGAGGCGTCCCCGCCCGCGGTCGCAGCGCTGCCCGAGGGCGTCGTCACGTACGAGGCCCCCGCCGGGGCCCGCATCGCCTGGGTGGGTCGTACGGCCCGGGCCCGGCACCTGCCGCTGGTGGCCGCGGTCACGTTCGGCCCGGTCGTGGTGCTGGCAGCGTGGCTCGCCCTCGTCGGCAACTGGTGGGTCGCGGCGTTCCTGCTCGTCGTCGCCGGGCTCGCCGGCCTGCTCGGCACCACGATGCTGAGCACCGTCACCATCGACCACCGCGGGCTGCGCGCCGTCGCCTGCGGGGTCCCGTGGCTGCGGGCCCCGCTGTCGAACCTCGAGTCGGCGACGGTCACGGTGCCCGACCTGATGGGCGAGTTCGGCGGCTGGGGGCTGCGCGCCGGGTCCGACGGCAGCTGGGGGCTGATCACCGCCACCGCCCCCGCGGTGCGGGTCAAGCGGGCCGGCCGGGGCGACCTCGTGGTCACCGTCGACGACGCCGAGGGCGCGGCCGCGGTGCTCAACACGCTCATCGAGCGTCGCGACCTGCGCTGAGGCGCGACAGCACCACGTCAGCACCGGCTGGACGCCACGTCAACCAGGCACGCGCCTCGACGCGGTCACGTCACGACCCGGCGCCCGCGGGCACCGGTGATCGCCGTCGGCCTCAGCCGGCGGCGCGCTTGAGGCGGCGGCGCTCACGCTCCGACAGGCCGCCCCAGATACCGAACCGTTCGTCGTTGGCGAGCGCGTAGTCGAGACACTCCGCCCTCACCTCGCACGACTGGCAGACCTTCTTCGCCTCGCGGGTCGACCCGCCCTTCTCAGGAAAGAACGCCTCCGGATCGGTCTGTGCGCAGAGCGCCTGGGCCTGCCAGGCCAACGCGCCCTCGTCGGTGGTCACGTCGACCACCGGGAGCAGCTGCTCCATGCTTCCCTCCCCGACCCCATCCGCCTGGGTGCGGCGGATGACACAGCGAGAATTACACGGGTGGGATTCAGGTGTCAACCGAGATGAGGCAGATCGCGAACTCTAACGCCTGGCGACTCGAACGTCGCACGACGCGCCGCGCGGCGCAGCACCAGCAGCACGGGCCGTCCGAGGAACGAGACGAGCACCACGTTCGTGACGGCCCGGCCGAGGTTCCAGCCCATCGACGTCGCCACGTTGAACAGCACGAACGTGTGCAGGTTCTCCAGCGCCGACGCGTCCAGGCGCCACGACAGCTCGCCGTGCACGCCGAGCGCGAACGGCCAGAAGGCGAAGTCCATCACCCACCCGTACGCGAACGCCGACACCGCCCCGTACCCGGCCAGCAGCACGACCTCCCACCACCCGCGCGCCCGCGGCAGCAGCCCGGCGCCCAGGCCGACGAACCCGGCCGCGATCATCTGGTGCGGCAGCCACGGCCCCACGCCGCCGGTGAGCAAGGCGGAGACGAAGAGGGTCACCGCGCCCTGCACGAACCCGAACCCGGGCCCGAACACCCGCCCGCCGAGGATGAGCAGGAAGAACACGAGCTCGATGCCGGCGGTGCCGGCCCCCAGCGGCCGCAGCGCCGCCCCCACCGCGGCGAGCACGCCGAGCACGGCCAGGGCGCGGACGTCGAGCCCCGACGACGACAGCTCCACCCCCACCACCGCCAGCAGCAGCACGAGCAGCCCGCCCAGCAGCAGCGGCGTCTGCGAGCCCGGCACGAAGTCGGCGTCGGGCCGCACCACGAGCGGCCAGGCGAAGGCGAGCAGGCCCGCCGCGGCCACCACGACGAGCAGCGCCACGGAGCGGGACGTGAGCCGCACGGCGTCGTTCATGCCGACCCCCGCACGTCGGCGACCGTGAGCACCGGCACGGGCGCGAACACCTTGGCCACCTGGGGGGCGAAGGCCGGCGAGCCGGTGCACACCGTACGGGTGGCGCCGCGGGCCACCACGTCGCCGTCGGCGAGCAGCACCGTGTCGTCGGTGGCCTCGGCGGCGAACTCCACGTCGTGGGTGGCGACGACCACCGCCCGGCCCTGGTCGGCGAGGGTGCGCAGGGTCGCGGCGAGGGCCTGCTTGGCGGCGTAGTCCAGGCCGCGGGTCGGCTCGTCGAGCAGCACCACCCGCGGCCGGGCGGCCAGCTGCACGGCGAGCACGAGGGCCAGCCGCTGACCCTCGGAGAGGTCGCGGGGGTGCGCGTCGCCGGGGAGGCTGACGCCGAGGCCGGCGAGCACGGCGGCGGCGGTGCCACCGGCGGCGCCCGCGTCACGGTCGGCCTGGGCGAGCTCCTCGGCCACGGTCGGCAGGTAGAGCAGGTCGGCGGCGGTCTGCGGCACGAGGCCCACGAGCCGCCGGGCCTCCGCCGGCGCCAGCCCCCGCGTCACCCGACCGGTCACCTTCGTCTCGCCGCCGCCCACGCTGCCCTGCAGCGCCCACAGCAGCGACGACTTGCCCGAGCCGTTGCGGCCCATCAGCGCGGTGACCGTGCCGGCCCGCAGCTCCAGCGACACCCCCGTCACGGCGGGCACGTCCCCGTACGAGACGGTGACGTCACGGGCGACCAGCAGCACCTCGCCCTCGGCCCGCGCCGGCGGCGGCGGGGCGACCACCCGCACCTGCTCACGCTGCACGCGGCGCCGGGCCTCGCGCACCGACAGGGCGACCCGGCTCCAGCCGAGCGCGTCGGAGAGGGCGGCCAGCGGCGGGGTGACGTCGGCCCGGGCCAGCACGTCGGCGGGGTCGCCGGCCACCACGCCCCCGGTGCCGTCGAGCCACGCCATCGTGTCGGCGGCGTCCATGACCCGCTCGAGCCGGTGCTCGGCGAGCACCACGGTGAGGCCGACGTCGTGCACGAGGGCGGTGAGGGCGGCCAGCACGTCCTGGGCGGCGGTCGGGTCGAGCGCCGACGTCGGCTCGTCGAGCACCAGCACCCGCGGCTGCGCGGCGAGCACCGCGGCGATCGCGACCCGCTGCTGCTGCCCGCCCGACAACGTCGCGAGGCCGCGGCGCCGCAGGTCGGCGATGCCCATCAGGTCGAGCGTCTCCTCCACCCGCTTGCGCATCGCGGCCGGGTCGACGCCGAGCTGCTCCATGCCGTACGCGACCTCGTCCTCGACCCGGTCGGTGACGAACCCGGCCGACGGGTCCTGGCCGACGTAGCCGACCACGTCGGCCAGCTCGGCCGGCCGGTGGGCGGAGGTGGGCCGCCCCGCCACGCACACGGTGCCCGCCACGGTGCCCCCGCTGTGGTGCGGCACGAGCCCGCACAGCGCGCCGAGCAGCGTGGACTTGCCCGTCCCCGTCCGCCCCACCACCACGGCCAGGTCGCCGTCGGGCACGTGCCAGGAGACCTCGTGCAGCACGGGCCGGGCGCGGCCGGGGTAGGTGACGGTGACGTGGTCGAGGTCGATCATCGGGTCCTCCGGTTCGCCGGCGCGGTGACCAGCGGCGACGCGGCCAGCGCCACCAGGCCGAGCGCGGCGGGGTCGAGCTGCGGCCACACGAGGGGGTCGGTGCCGGGCTTCAT
>JBHAES010000129.1:0-4725 GCA_041855725.1 Actinomycetota bacterium | reverse complement strand
GGTGGGCGGGCGGACGGGTGGTCGGCGCCGGCGCGGGGGGATCGGCGACCGGCGCGGGCCCGCGTCCTTGGGCCTGGAAGTAGGCCGCCCACGAGGGATCGACCGAGGCTGGGTCGGCCACGTACTGCTCGAGCATCTCGTCGATGAGCCAGTCGTTGGCCCCGAAGTCGTCCGAGGTCCGCTGGTCGGGCGTGATGGCCACGTTTGCCTCCACATCTCACGTCAGACGGTCAAGCGCCGCTGCCTGGCTCGGCCATCGTAACGGATTCAACCGGTCGGTCGGCCGGCCTCGGCGGCGGGTCGGGCCGGCCTCGTGCACCGGACGGCGTAGCCGGTCGCCGCCACGGTGAAGGCCACCAGGCCGACGTTGCGCAGCACCAGCACCGAGGTCGCCAGCGCGGTGCCCCGGCCCGTGATGAGCTCGCCGTAGAGGGTGGGGTAGACGAGCTGCGTGGCCGCGGCCAGCAGGCACCCGGCAACGGTGAGCAGCAGCGGCGGGCCCCACAGCGGCTGCGCCGACGGCCGGTCCGGCTCTGCGTCGTCGGGGCCGTCGGCGCCGGCGATCATCGCGCACAGCGGCCCGCCCAGCCAGATCAGGTACTGCGGGCTGAGGGTCTTGTTGGTGACGATCATGATCAGGATGATCGCCAGCATCACGGCCGCCACGGTCACGACGCTGCGCTCGGGCAGCCGGATCGCCCGCCAGCCGAGCCAGGCGATGACCAGCAGACCGACCACCGTGGCCACGTCGGAGGCCACGATCGCCTGGGCCGCCCCTGGCCCGGTGACCTCGTAGGCGTTGTAGCGCGACATCGCCACCTGGAGCGGCGCCGAGGCGTCGAGGGTGCGCAGCCACATCAGCGCCGTGGCCGGCACCGACTCGATCTGCAGCCCGCGGTCGGACTGCCAGGCCAGCGGTGAGACCGTACGGGACCAGCCCGCCACCACGAGGCTGGCGAGCGCGAGGCCGACGCCGGTGACGAGGAAGCCGAGCCCGGAGCGCACCCGCTCCCGGCCCCGGCCCAGCAGCGGGAGCACGAGCAGCGCAGGCCACAGCTTGAGCGACGCGCCGACGGCGACGAGGGCGCCCGCCAGCGCGGGCCGCCGGTTCGCGTACAGGGCCGCAGCCCCGGCCAGCAGCGCCGGCGCGAGGTCGAAGCGGAAGTAGGCGAGGGGGCCGATCAGCAGGATGAAGACGATCCAGGCCAGCACCGCCTCCGCCCGGTGCGGCCCGCCCCGGCGCCACAGCAGCGACGCCATGAACGCGTCGAGCAGCAGCATCGTCACGACGAACCCGAGCACGAACTGGGCCAGGTCGTGGCCGACGACGACCTTGACCAGCTGCAGCGACCAGACCACCGGGGTGGGGTACTCGACGAGCACCCGACCGATGTCGCTCACCAAGAGCTGGCGGTGGTAGTAGCCCACGTCGCCGACGATGTAGGAGACCCGGGTCACGAAGTCGTGGCCGAGGAACGCCCGCGACAGCAGCCACAGCATGGCGTACGTGAACCAGCTCTCCCGCACCCTGCGCCACGCCGACGCGGCGGGCGCGGTGCCGGTCACGACTCCCTCCGCAGGCGACGGCGACGCTCGGCGCGCGTCTCGCCCACGACGGGGGCGCCGAGCATGCGCCACACCATGCGCACCAGCACGGCGGTGAACCCCACCATCGCGACGTTGCGCACCACGAGCACCGCGGTGGCGACCCGCATGAGCCAGTCGTCGCCGTGCACCAGCGGCTCGTACAGGATCGGGTAGACCAGCTGCGTGCCCAGCGTCAGCCCCAGCACCCACCAGGCGAGGGCCTTGACCTGGGGCCAGCCGAGCTCGTCGCCGGTGGGCTGGACGCGGCCGCCCGCCACGACGAGCGCGGCCATGGGGCCACCGAGCCACATCATGTACTGCGGGCTGAACGTCTTGTTCGTGACGATGGTGACGGTGACGACCAGCAGCATCAGGAGCCCCGCCTCGAGCACCGTGCGGCGACGCCGCCTGAGCCACAACCAGTAGCCGCCCACGACCGCCGCCATCCCCACCACCGTCGCGATGGTCGACAGCTGCAGCCACACCGCGGTGCCCGGGCCGGCGATCTCGAAGGCCTGCCACCGCGACACCGCGACCCGGAAGTCACCGGGGGTGAACGCGCGCACGGCCATCGGCACCGTGGCCCAGATCGACTCCACCTGCAGCCCCCGGCCCTGCTGCCACGTGAGCGGGGTGACGAGGCGCTGCCAGCCGCCGTACGCCAGCGAGCCGAGCGCGAGCGCGCCACCCACGCCCCAGAACCCGGCCGACGCCCGCAGCACCTGGCGGCGGTCGCCGACGAAGGTGGCGGGCCACAGCAGCGCGGGCCACAGCTTGAGCGCCGCGCCGAGGCCGACCAGGCCGCCGGCCCAGACCGAGCGGGGCTCGTCGCGGCGGCCCGGCAGGAGGGCGAGCACCGCGAGGCCGCCGAGGACCGCGGGCAGCAGGTCGAAGCGCATGTAGGTGGTGGGCCCCATGACGAGGGTGAAGGCCACCCAGAACAGCACGGCGTGGTGGCGGCGCGGCCCGCCGGCTCGCCACAGCGCCACGGCGAAGCCCACGTCGAGCAGCAGCATGAGCGCCACGTAGACGACCACGAACCAGGGCCGCGACTGCCCGGCGAGCCAGTACGGCACCTGCATGAGCCACAGCACGGGGGTCGGGTACTCGATGAGCGTGTCGGCGGCGGGCGTGCCGAGCACGTGCAGGTGCGTGCGCTGCCAGTAGTAGAGCACGTCGTGCTGGGTGTTGAGGTTGAACCAGGCCCACAGCCCGAGCACCAGCGCCCGGGCCGCCAGGAAGGCGACGACGACCGTCACCAGCCGTTCGCGCCACGGTGGCGGCGGTGCGGGGGTCATGGGGAGCTCCTCGTCGGCGTCGGTGTGCGGGCCCCACTGTAGAGGGTGCACCGGGCTGGCTCAGGGCTGGGGCGGCCGGACCGGCCGGGTGTCGTCGGGCGGGTGCCGCCACGTCGGCAGCGGCGCCCCCGGCAGGATTCGAACCTGCGCTCCCGCCTCCGGAGGGCGGTGCTCTATCCCCTGAGCTACGGGGGCCGATCGGCTGTCGCCGAGGCATGACACTAGCAGACCTCTCCCGACGGTTCGAGCCGGTACCAGGTGGACGGAGGCTGCCGCTGGGGACGCGCCACAGCCGGCTGCGAACCTGCCGGGCCAGGTCGCACCACGGCGCCGCCGGGCGTCAGCGCCGCCGGGCGACGCTCAGGCAGACCCGTCGGCCTCTCGCCTGCGGTCGATGAACTGGCTGAAGCCCGGGACCGTGAAGGCGATGACGCCACGCTCCGGGGAGTAGACCAGGCCCTTGGCGATGAGGTTGGCCCGCACCGGCCCCAGCGAGCTCAGGGGCTTCGCGAGTCGTGCGGCCACGGTCGCGCTGGCCGACGGCTGCCCTCGGTCGGCCGCCATGGCGACCAGATACTCTCGCTCAGCCGGTGTGGCGCGCTCCCACCGTGCCTGGAAGAACATGGAGTCGAGCTGGTCGAGCCCGAGCCGTTCCGCCGCCTGGGCGTCCTGGAGGGTGAAGGGGGAGTCGGGGGCGGCCCGCCACATCGCCGAACCGAACTCCTGGAGGAAGTACGGGTACCGCCCCGAGGCGGCGACGAGGTGGTGCAGGGCGTCGTCGTCATAGCTGGCGTCCATGCGCGCCGCAGGCTCTGTCAGCACGCGCCTGGCCTCGTCCTCGGTGAGCCTGCCGATCTGCCGGACCAGGAACATGCGCTCTGCGTAGGACCTCGTCGTGGACACCTGCCCCGGCAGGCTCGGGAGCCCCGCCCCGATGACGTAGAACTGCCAGCCCTGCTGGTTGGCCTCGTGCTGGGTGGCCAGGAGCGCCCCCATCAGCTCGTCGTCGAGGTCCTGCATCTCGTCGACGAGCACCGCCAGGGCCGGATGGTCCTGGCCGAGCACCCCGACGACATCCCTCACCACCGCGAGCAGGTCAAGCTCGATCGAGCCGGTCGAGGCGCGTGCGGTGTCGCGCTCGACGCCGAGCGACACCTCGCCCAGACCGACCGTGACCGAGAGCGAGGTGACGCTCGACAGCATCCTCCGGACGTGCTCCAGGCTGGTCTGCTTCCGGTACACCTGAGCAGCCCGCACCAGCTCGCTTGCCAGTGACTGCCGCACCAACCGCTCCGCCGAGCGTCCCGGCCCGGCCTCGATCTTGACCGTCAGCCACCCCGCCTGAGCGGCCCGGTCCCTCATCCTGTTGAGCAGCACGGTCTTCCCCACGCCGCGCAGGCCGGTCAGCAGGAGGGGACGGTGCGGGCTCAGACCCCTCGCGGCACGGGCCACCAGGACGTCGAGCGCGGCCAGGTCCTCCTCGCGCCCGACCAGCTCCACGGGGGGCCGTCCGGCACCCGGGGTGTATGGATCGAGAACTTCGTGCATGTAGGCAATTATAGTTCGATATGTGGACGAATGGGAGCGCCGCAGCACCCTCTCGGCCCACCACGTCGCAGCCGACCGACGGGAGTGGTGCGTGCTGACGGGTGAGCGGTCACCACCGGCCACCGTTGCAGAGGTGCCCGGGTCTCCACCCGTGGGGCCAGGGCCACTCATGGCGCGAGAGCTCGCCGGCGAGCGCCGCGTGGCACCACGTCCGGCCTCGAACGACCGGTCACCTGGGTGGTGAGCGCGACGCGGACGTGGCGGGCGCCGCGGCGGCGACGGCTACCCCTCG
>JBHAES010000128.1:0-8166 GCA_041855725.1 Actinomycetota bacterium | reverse complement strand
GCGCCTACACCAGCGACGCCGAACGCGTCGCCTGCTTCACCGACTGGCTCCACCACTACAATCACCACCGCGGCCACACCGCACTCGGAGGACACCCACCAGCCCACCTCGTACCCAACCTGTGCGACCAGTACACCTAGGGTGTGGGCGGGGGGCGTACGAGAGGATGGTGCGAGGGTGACCCTGCAGATCGTTGCTCCTCCAGCGCGGGTGTCGAGGCTCGCGGTCGGCACGGTGCGTGACGAGGCCGGTGAGGCATGAAGCTTCTCGTCACCGGCGTCGTCGCCGCCCTCCTCGCCTCGTGCGCGCCGCTGCCCTCCCCGCGCGCCGCCGAGAACCCGTCTGTCACCGCGTCTGCCCTCACCCCGACCGCATCAGCGGTCGCTGCCGACCCCTCGGCGCAGCCCGTGGCCCCCAGCGCCTCCGCGGCCTCGGCGACGCCTGCGCCGAGCGCGGCCCCCCGTACGGTGACCAACCCGTACGACGCCCGCTACCAGCCGGGCTTCCGGCTGACGCCCCTGTCGGCCGACCCCGTGACGCCGGTGACGCGGCCGGCACGTCTTGGCGACGCGTTCACCGACCCCGCCTACGGCACCTGGATCACCCGGGCCACCGACGCCGCCCACGGGCAGGGCGGCCGGATGCGGCACGAGTACTCGCGCCGGCAGGCGTTCAACGCCGACAACACCCGCTACCTGACCCAGGACGGCACCGGCTACTGGTACCTCAACGACGCTGCGACCTTCACCCCGCTGGGGCTCGTGGAGGGGATGGCCGGCGACTGCGAGCCGCTGTGGCACCCCACCGACCCGAACCGGCTCTACCTGACCAGTCGTGGCGGCGGCACCACCTGGTGGCTGCTCGACGTGGAGACCGGTGCGAAGCAGGTCGTCTACGACTTCGCGGCCGACCCGGTGTTCCCCCAGGCCACCTCCTACTGGACCAAGGGCGAGGGCACCACCAGCGCCGACGGCCGCTACCTCGCGCTCGTCGCCACCAGCTATGACGCGGCTACCAAGCAGGTGTCGGCGCACGGCCTGGTGATGCTCGACCTCGTGGACCGCAGGGTCGTCGGGTCGCTGCCAGCCTCCCGGTTCCCGATCCCGGGCGCGCTGCCCGACCACGTGAGCACCGCGCCCAGCGGCCGCTACGCCGTGGTGTCGTGGCTCGCCGGCGACGGCGGCACCCACGCCTTCAGCGCCGACTTCACCAGCTCGCGGCAGCTCGCCGCCGGCTCCGAGCACTCCGACCTCGCCGTCGGCGCCGACGGGCGCGACCAGCTCGTCTACGCCGACTACGGCGCCGGCGTCATCCGTGCCATCGACGTGGCCACCGCCGAGAGCATCCCCCTCCACACCCTCTACCCGGCCCAGGGTGAGGCGTACGCGGTGCACCTGAGCGGGCAGGCGTTCGACCGGCCCGGCTGGGTGGTGGTGTCCACGTACGCCGACAGCGCCGCGTACGGCGACGAGCGGCCCGCCGCCACCCTGCGCGCCGAGTACCGCAAGGTGTGGCTGCTGCGCACCGACGGCTCAGGCACCGCCCTCGACGTGGCGCACGTACGCTCCGACCCGTCGAGGCTCGTCGGCGACGCGTACTTCCTCGAGCCGCAGGCCAGCGTCTCCCGCGACCTGAGCCGCATCATCGTCGCCACCAACATCGGCCCCGGCAACGTCGAGAGCTACATCATCGGTCTGCCCAGCTGGGTGGTCTGAGCCTGCGACGCCACCGTCGAACCGTCACAGCCCCGGTGGCGGTGCGCCTGCGATGCGGCGTTCGCTCCGCGAGCTCGTCGAGGAGAGCAGGTGAGGATCGGCGCGAGGGGCGGGTCGAGCGGCGACCTCGCCATGACCGGGCCCGCGAGCGGGCGTCTCTTCGCCCACCGGGGAGCTACCTGCCACGCCAGCGGTCACTCCTGGAGGCGGGCCGTCACGTCGGGAGCCGGGCCCGGGCTCGAAGGTGACAGCGGTCAGGCGGCCCGCACGTGCTGGCTCGGGACGGCGGTGTGGAGCGGCGAGCGTCGGGTGCCGGACGCCAGGGGGCTTCCCTCGGCCCCGTCCGTAGGTTACTATCTACTAACCACTAGATAGCGGCGAGGACGCCGCGGAGGAGAGCTCCCATGACGCAGCACCCCGATCGCATCATCTTCGGCGCCGCCTACTACGACGAGTACACCCCGGCCGCCGCCGGGCCGGACCGGCTCGAGCGCGACATGGAGATGATGGTGGCCGCGGGCTTCACCACGATCCGGATCGCGGAGTTCACGTGGGGCACGTGGGAGCCGGCGCCAGGCGTGTTCGACTTCACCCACGTCGACCGGCCGCTCGACGCCGCCCGCGCCCACGGGCTCGACGTGATCGTCGGCACCCCCACCGCCGCGATCCCCACGTGGCTCGCCCGCCGCCACCCCGAGGTGCTGGGCGTGACGGCCGCGGGCCCCAACAAGTACGGGCCGCGGCAGAACATGGACATCCTCGCCCCCGCCTACCGCCACCACGCCGAGCAGGCGATCCGGGCGCTCGTCGAGCACACGGCCGCGCGCCCCGAGGTGATCGGCTACCAGCTCGACAACGAGACCAAGTACTACGACGCCGCCAACGCCGACATCCAGCAGGCGTTCATCGCCTCCTTGAAGGAGCGCTTCGGCGGCGACCTCGACGCCCTCAACGCTGCGTACGGGCTCAACTACTGGGCGAACCGGATCAACACGTGGGACGACTTCCCCGACGTCACAGGCACCGTCAACGGGTCGCTCGCGGGCGCGTTCGACCGGTTCCGGCGCGAGCTGGTGACCGAGTTCCTCGCCTGGCAGCGCAGGATCGTCGACCAGTACCGCCGCGACGACCAGCTGGTCACCCAGAACTTCGACTACGAGTGGCGCGGCCACTCCTTCGGCATCCAGCCGGCCGTCGACCACTTCAAGGCGGCCGCGGCGGTCACCCTCGCCGGCGTCGACATCTACCACCCCGGCGCCGAGCACCTCACCGGCCGCGAGATCGGGTTCGGCGGCGACGTCTCCCGGTCGCTCAAGGACGCCCCGTACCTCGTCGTGGAGACCCAGGCGCAGGGGCAGATGGGGTGGCTGCCGTTCCCCGGCCAGCTGCGGCTGCAGGCGTACTCGCACCTGGCGTCGGGGGCGTGCGGGGTCATGTACTGGCACTGGGGCTCGCTCCACCACTCCTTCGAGACGTACTGGAAGGGCCTGCTGTCGCAGGACTACTCGCCCAACCCCACCTACCTGGAGGCTGCCGGGTTCGGCCGCGAGGTGGCCGAGCACGCGGCGTCGCTGACGGGGCTGCGCAAGCGCAACCGGGTCGCGGTGATGGTGTCGAACGAGGCCCTCACCGCGCTCGAGTGGTTCAGCATCGAGGGCGGCTTCCCGCGCGCGTACGCCGGCGGCGTCGGCTACAACGACGTGTTCCGCTGGGTCTACGACGCCCTCTTCGACCTCAACGTGGAGGTCGACGTGGTGCCGGCCGACGCCCCGCTGCCGCGCCTCGCCCGCTACGACGTGCTCGTGGCGCCGGCGTTGTACGTGACGCCCGAGGCCACCATCGAGGCGCTGCGCGGCTTCGTGGCGGGCGGCGGCCACCTCGTCACCACGTTCCGTACCGCGGTCGCCGACGAGAACGTGCAGGTGTTCGCCGACCGCCAGCCGCACGGCCTGTCGGGGCTGCTCGGGCTCGGCACCGACCAGTTCACCCGTCCCGAGGGGGTGCGGCTCGCGCCGTCCGAGGCGCTGGCCGAGGTGCTCGCCGGCAGCGCGGGCGACGCCGACCTGGCGGTCCGTGTGTTCATGGAGCTGCTCACCCCCGTCGCCGAGCCGCAGGGCGACCAGGCCGTGGAGGTGCTCGCCTCGTACGACCACCACGCCTGGACCGGGCCCGCGGTGGCGCGCCGCCGGGTGGGCGACGGGTCGATCACCCACCTGGCCGCCTGGACCAGCCCCGCCGTGCTGCAGGGGGTGCTGCGCACCGTCCTCGGCGACGCCGACCTGCTCGGCTGGCCGCAGGGGCTCGCCGGCGCGGTCACCGTACGCCGAGGGGTGAACGGCCGCGGCCGCGACCTTACCTACCTGCTGCGCTACGACAAGGAGCCCGTCACGGTGCAGCTCCCCGTCGCCGGCGTCGACGTGCTCGGCACCACCGGCGCGCCCGGCACCGTGCTGGCCGAGGGGGCCAGCGTCACGATCCCCGGCTGGGGGGTCCTCGTCGTCGAGGGTCCCGAGGCCTGAACGTCCACGTCAGGAAAGGAACCGCCATGACCACCGCCACCACCGCAGTCACCGCCGGCCCTGTCTGGGTCACCACCACCGAGCACCGCCCCTGGCACACCGTCGAGACCGGTCCCGAGGTCGGCCCTGCCGACGAGTTCCCCAACGTGCTCGTCCGCGTCGACGACCTGCGCCAGCGCGTCGACGGGTTCGGCGTCTGCTTCAACGAGCTCGGCTGGACCTCCCTGTCGCGGCTGTCGGAGGCCGACCGGCAGCAGGTGCTCGCCGAGGTGTTCAGCCCGGCCGGCGGCAACATGTCGGTGTGCCGCATGCCGGTGGGCGCCAACGACTTCTCGATCGACTGGTACTCCTACGACGAGACCGACGGCGACCACGAGCTCGCCCACTTCTCCATCGAGCACGACGAGGCGACGCTCGTCCCGTTCATCAAGGCGGCCCAGGCGCACCGGCCCGACCTGCGGCTGTGGGCGTCGCCGTGGTGCCCGCCCACGTGGCTGAAGACCAACCGCCACTACGCCTGCGGCGTGCCCAACCCGGCGGCCGTGCAGACCCGGTTCGACAACGGCCTCACCCCCGACCGTGCCATCCCCGAGGGCACCGACGGGTTCGTGCTCACCGAGCAGAACCTCGACACGTACGCCCGCTACTTCGGCAAGTTCATCGACGCCTACCGCGAGCGCGGCATCGACATCTCGATGGTGATGCCGCAGAACGAGTTCAACTCCGACCAGGTGTTCCCGTCGTGCACCTGGACCCCGCAGGGCCTCGTCGCGTTCCTGCGCCACCTCGTGCCGCAGATGGAGGCCCGCGGCGTCGAGGTGTTCCTCGGCACGATGGAGCGCGCCGACGAGCGGCTCGTCGAAGAGGTGCTCGCCGACCCCGAGATCGGCGGCCGCCTCGGCGGCGTCGGGTTCCAGTGGGCCGGCAAGGGCGCGGTCCCGTACGTGCACCGCGCCCACCCGGGCCTGAAGATCTACCAGTCCGAGCAGGAGTGCGGCGACGGCCGCAACGACTGGCGCTACGCCCGCTACGCGTGGGGCATGATGCGCCACTACTTCAACCACGGCGCGTCGGTGTACGACTACTGGAACCTCTCCCTCGACGAGGGCGGCGTGTCGCGGTGGGGCTGGAGCCAGAACTCGTTCGTCACCGTCGACCCGGCCACCGGCACCTACCGGTTCAACCACGAGTACTACATCTTCAAGCACCTCAGCCACTTCGTGCAGCCGGGCGCCCGGTTCGCCCCCACCCTGTCGTACACCGGCCACGAGAACGTGCTCGCGTTCGTCAACCCCGACGGCTCGGTCGTCGTCGCCGCCCAGAACGACATGGGCGAGCCGATGCCGCTCACCATCGGCGTCGGTGACCGCCTGGTGCGCTGGACCCTGCCCGCCGACTCCCTCTCCACCCTCCTGCTGCCCACCGCCTGACAGCCATGCCCCCGTGCCCGGGTCGTCGTCGTACGGCCCGGGCACGGTCGCGTCGCGGTGGTGCGGGCCGGGGTGGCTGCGGCAGGCGTCAGCGGTACCCGTCCCAGGTGGGGGAGGGGAAGAGGATCGGCTCCCAGCGGGCCCACTCGTCGGCGAGCGAGACGGTGGGGCGGCGGAAGAACCGCACCTGGGCCCCGTCCATGGCCTCGAGGCACATCTCGACCAGGGGGCGCATGGTGGGCCAGCCGCCGGCGGCGACGATCTCGGGGGGCAGCCGCCAGGTGAAGGTGGAGTAGTAGCCCCACACCTGGTCGGGGCGGTCGACGAAGTGGTCGTGGGCGGGGTGGGCCGGGTCCATGGCCTCGGCGCCGAGGATCATGTAGAGGCCCATCAGGTGCGGGCGGGCCTCGTTGACGCCGACGAGGTAGCGGAAGTAGGCGGGCAGGCTGATGCCGTCGGGGTGGGTGGCGGCCGGGTCGCCGGAGTCGATGAAGTCCTGCGGGGTGCCGTAGCGGTCGTAGCTGTGGTCGAGCAGCAGCTCGAGCAGCCCCTCCTTGGAGCCGATGTAGTGCAGCAGGCCGGCCTGGGTGACGCCGACGCCGTCGGCGACGCGCTGCAGCGACAGGCCGTTGAACCCGTGCCGGGCGACGAGCTCGGTGGCGACCTCGATGATCTGCGCGCGCCGCTCGTCGGCGGTGAGGCGGGTCCGCGGCCGGGCGGGGTGGCGCTGCGACATGCGGTGATCCTAGCCGTGCGCACCGGGCGGGACGGGTGCGGCCGGGCGGCGCAGCGACCCGTTCACGACGTGGCCGACGTCGTCACCCGGCTCGCCTCGTACGGCCGGTGCGCACGGCAGCGACGTACGCAGCGGCGTCCCGCCCGGTGGGCCGCGCCCACACCTCGGCGAGGCGGTCGCCGACGTCGGTCGCCGTCTCGGTCCCGCCACAGGTGCCGGTCGAGCCTGGCGCCTCGGCGTACGGGGGCAGGACGACAGCGGGGTGGACGCCACGGTCGGCGTCCACCCCGGGTGGTCGTACGCTCAGCGGACCCGCTTGATGAGCATGATCGAGATGCAGCCCAGCACCGCGAAGGTGATGGAGACGGGGAAGGCGAGGGTGTAGCCGCCGGTGGCGGTGACGATGCCGGCGGTGACGACAGGGCCGCACATCTGGCCGAGGGTGGTGGACATGTTGAGGATGCCGAGGTCCTTGCCGGCCTTGGCCGGGTCGGGCAGCACGTCGACGTTGAGGGCCTGGTCGACCGCGCCGTACACCGCGTAGCCGAACCCGGCGATGAGCGCGAACAGGTACATGCCGACGGCGGTGGGCAGCACCCACGGCATGGCGACACCGACCGCGAAGCACAGCGAGGCGGCCACCACCGGCACCTTGCGGCGCCGCAGCAGGTCGGAGACCGGGCCGGAGACGAACCCGCCCACCAGGCCGGCGACGAGGATGATCGTGTTGGTCACCATCACCGTGGCGGCGACCTGGGCGGCGGAGAGGGCCTGGCCCTGGTCCTTGAGGTGCTCCTGGATGATGTAGAGCTGGTAGGCGTTGATCATCTGGTACGACAGCAGCATCGTGAACCGGCCGATGAACGCCTTGTAGAAGTCGCCCGCGTTCTTGGTGGGCGGGACGAACGACGCCAGCACGTCGATGAGCGAACTGGCCGGCGGGTCGGCCTCGGCCGACGACCCCTCCCGCGGCCACAGCGCCACGGCGGCGATGCCGGCCACGCCCATGAGCAGGCCGGCGAGCACGAACCCGGTGAGCGAGGCGCTGCCGGTGGTGATGAACCCGCCGCCCACGATGGCGCCGAGCGGGTAGCCGATGGCGGCGCCGACGCCCCAGAAGGTCGACATGGTGCCGCGGATGTTCTCGGGCACCCGGTCGGACAGCACGGCGATGGCGGGGGCGAGCATCATGTTGAGGCCCACCATGCACACGCAGTACGAGACGGTGAGCAGGGTCACGTCACCGATGACGCCGATGGCGAACAGCGACGCGCCGCCGAGGACGCCGCCGGCCACGACCCACGGCGTACGGCGGCCGAACCGCGAGCGGGTGCGGTCGGAGAAGTTGCCGAACACGAGGTTGGCGACCAGCGACGTGATCGCGGTGACGGCGCTGATGCCGGCGAGCAGGGCGTTGGGGTCGGCGACGCCCAGGTCCTTGAGGCGCTGCGGCAGCAGCACGGTGGCCACGATGCTGAGACCGACGGCCCACAGCACCGAGATGGAGAGGAACCCGGCGCCGAAGCGCACCATCGCCGATCTCTGAAGAGGGGCTCCCGTGTCGGGGGCGATGGTGGACAGCTGTGCGGGTGGTGCGTCTGGTGCGGCGGGATGTCCCATCGTGAGCCTTTCGTCGAACGGCGTCGTCCTGCGGAGATACTTACTAAGTAGTTAGTAAGTACGTTGAGCATATGATGCCGGGTCCGACTCGTCAAGGGGCGACGGTTCGGCTCGGGCGTGCGATCGAGGTGGTGGCGAGAGGGGGC
>JBHAES010000127.1:0-4672 GCA_041855725.1 Actinomycetota bacterium | reverse complement strand
CGGAGCGGTGCGACCTGCTTCGACGCGAGCTGTACGTGGCGATGACCAGGGCCCGCGACGGCCTGTGGCTCGGCGTACGCGAGGTGTCGTCCCCCGCCGCCCCGAGCCCGCACAGAGTGGAGCCGATCTCGACTCCCATCCCCCGCTGACCCTCGAACCCGCCACCGCCAAGGGATGACACCGCACACCCAGCGGCAGGCACGGCAACCAGCGTCCCGCGGCGACCGGTCGACCCAGGGGTGGAGAGGATGGGAGCCGATCTCGACTCCCATCCTTCAGCGACCCGGAACCCGGCCCCGAGCGGCGGGACACCCACCGCCCCCCCGACCGCGGCCACGACCGTCACGGACGCCCAGCCGACCCTCGACGGGTATGCCGACCCCCGCGCCTCCACGACCACGCAAGCCGACGGCCAGCCCCACGCACGGCGACAAGGATGGGAGCCGATCTCGACTCCCATCTTCCAGCGACCCCTGAACCCGTCCGTGACAAGGGAAGACACTGTCCGACCAGCGGCCGACGCCCCCGGTCAGCCTCCCGCGCCGACCCCGGACGGCATGGGTTCAAGGGTTGGAGCCGATCTCGACTCCCAGCTGAGCCGACCTTGCCCGGGAGCCGGCGTGGGGCACTACGCAAGCCGACGGACGCACCGGGGCTCGCTGCGGCGGCCCCGGCTGAACGCGTCGACGGCGCTCAGACCGGGTACGCGCGCCGATCAGACGGCTCCACGGGAGCCGCGCGACCCGCCCCACAACCCCCGAAAGGGGCCACAAGGATGGGAGCCGATCTCGACTCCCATCCTCGCACCACCCCTGATTCCACTCTGACAAGGGGGAACGGGGTCCGCTCGGGTTCAGCTCCCGGGAAGGAAGCCTTCGGCGGTGAGCCAGGCCCGGGTGTCGGCGTCGTCGACCCACAGGTGGGCGTGCCAGCCGCGGGCGGTGGCGGCGTCGACGTTGACCTGCTTGTCGTCGACGAACCACAGGTCGGCGGGGGCGGCGTGCAGGTCGCGCTCGACGGTCTCGTAGATGGCGGCGGCGGGCTTGGCCATGCCGAGCGGCCCGGAGAAGAACCAGGTGCCGATCTGGTCGTGCCAGTCGAAGTCGGGCGCGGCGGCGGCGAAGCTGCTGGGCGCGTTCGACAAGATCGCGGTCTCGACCCCGGCGGTGCGCAGGTCGGCGAGGATCCGGCGCGCCTCGGGACGCGGGCTGCGCCAGGCGCCGACGTCCACGGCGACGAGCTCGGCCAGCGTGGCGTCGTCGAGCTCGGCCCCCGTGCCCAGCTCGGCCACCGTACGAGCCCAGTACTCCCGGTCGCCCAGGCCCTCGTCGTAGGGATGGCGGTGCCGCCAGAACACCTGCTCCACCTGGGCGCTGGTCACCTGGAGGACGCGGGCGAGGTCGTCGTAGAGACCCGCCGGAGTCGACAGGACCATGCCGAGATCGAAGACCACCACGCGTCGTGACACGACCGCCACCCTATCGGGACCACCCCGCCGCCGCGCACGAGAGGCCGACGACACCAGGGGCGGCGTACGGACACCCCGCGCCGACGAGCCAGGACGGTCGTCACCGGGCCTGACGACCGCGGGTCGTACGCTCCGCCCTGCGGGCAACCGCCCCGGTCGCCACGCTCGACAACGCAGCCCCGTCTGAAGAATGTGATAACTCTCAGTCAACTGGAAGGGTGGGCTGGTCACGGGTACCGTACCCGCTGTGACCCGCATCCTGGTCGTAGACGGCGACATGACGAGTCGGACCACGCTCAAGCGCGGGCTCGAGGCCCGCGGCCAGGTGGTCGCCGTGGCCCCCGACGGCATGTCAGGGCTGAAGCTCGTCGTGTCGACCGACCCGGAGGTGGTGCTCCTCTGCCTCGGCCTGCCCGACATCGACGGCATCCGCCTGCTCGGCATGCTGCGCGGCGCCAGCGAGGTGCCCGTGATCGCGCTGACGGCCGTCGACGACGACCGGCTCATCGTCGAGGCCCTCGACGCCGGTGCCGACGACTGCGTGGTCGAGCCGTGCAGCACCGACCAGATCGCCGCCCGGATCCGCGCGGTGCTGCGCCGCTCGTCGAAGCCTGAGAAGCCCACGTGCGCGGTCGTCGTCGGCGACCTGCGCATCGACCCGCGGGCCCGCATCGCGACCCTCAACGGCTCCGAGCTCGCCCTCGCCCGCAAGGAGTTCGACATGCTCCACCTGCTCGCCACCCGGGCGGGCGAGGTGGTCACCAAGCGCGACATCCTCACCGAGGTGTGGCAGCTGCCGTACGGCGGCGGCGACCGCACCGTCGACGTGCACCTGTCCTGGCTGCGTCGCAAGCTGGGCGAGTCTGCCGCTGAGCCGCGCTACCTCCACAGCGTGCGCGGCGTGGGCGTACGGCTCGTCGACCCGACGAACCACAGCTGACCTGCGGGCCACCCGGCCGGACCAGGCCCGTGCCCGGGCGGGGCACAGACCCTAGAAAGTTGACCTGTCAACGACAGAGGATGGGAGCCGATCTCGGCTCCAATCCATGAAACTCCCTCTGACAAGGGAAAATGCTTGTCAGAATCGGGCGGACGAGGATGGGAGTCGATCTCGGCTCCAATCCTCCGGACACCTTGATTGAGGGATCAACCATCAGGATCGGAGTCGAGGTCGGCTCCAATCCTCTCTTCAACTATCTGGTTGACGATTCAAGGGTCAGGATGGGGAGTCGGCTCCCATCCGAGCGTGTCGCACCGGCCGGATCCGACCATCGGCAGACGCTGCCGGGCGACGTATCGTCGAGACCGGCATCGTCGAGCTGCCGCGACCGCCCCTGAGGAGGATGATGTCCACCCGAGCGACCACGCCCGCCCTCGACCACCTGGTCGTGCTGGCCGACACCCTCGCCGAGGGCGCCGACTGGTGCGCCGCCACGCTCGGCGTCGCGCCCGAGCCGGGCGGCGACCATCCCCTCTTCGGCACCCACAACATGCTCCTCGCCGTGAGCTCCGAGGCGTTCCCGCAGGCGTACCTGGAGGTCCTCGCCATCGACCCGCACGCCCGCCCCGCCGTCGACCACCCCCGCTGGTTCGACCTCGACGACCCCGAGCTGCGGGCCGACGTACGCGCCTGCGGACCCCGCCTCGCCCACTGGGTGGCGCGCGTGCCCGACCTCGCCCTCGCGACCTCGCGGCTGGCAGCGCTGGGTGTCGACCGGGGCGAGGCTCTGGCAGCCAGCCGTCGTACGGGCGCCGGGCTGCTGGAGTGGCACATCACGCTGCGGGCCGACGGGCGACGGCTCATGTCCGGCTGCCTGCCGACGCTGATCCGGTGGGGCGCCCGCCACCCGGCCGACCAGCTGGCCCCCAGCCCGGTGCGGCTCCGCTCGCTCACCCTGCGCCACCCCGACGCGGCGACGCTGACCGCGGCCCTCCACGCCATCGGCCTGGTCCGGGACGGCGCCGACCTCACCGCCGACGGCACCCTCGACCTCACCGTCGAGGCAGCCGACCACCCCGAGCTGCTGGTCGTGCTCAGCACGCCGAGCGGCGACGTACGGGTGTCGTCGCGCCCCTGAAGAATGGAGTCGAGATCGACTCCATTCCTCACCGAGCCACCGCCGACGAGCATCACCCCTTGTCAGCAGGGGTTACAAGGATTGGAGTCGAGATCGGCTCCGATCCTGGCCGGGTCGTACGGCCCTCAGCGGGCGGGCATGTCGATGGTGACGGTGACGGGCGGGTTGGTGTTGGGGTTGCGGGCGAGAATCGCGGTCACGTCGGTGGGTGCGTCGAGCAGCAGGGTGCCGGCGGTGCGGCCCGACGCGTCGTACGCGAGCCGCAGCGCAGTGCCGTCGGTGACGCACAGCCCGGTGACGAGACCGGCGGTCGCGGGGGTCTCCTTCCCGGCGGCGTCGACGGTGTACCAGTCGTAGACCGCCATGCTGAAGTTCTGCGCCTCGTCGGTGCGCTGGGCGCTGAGCCGTACGGCGACGAACTGACCGTGCGTGGGGGTGGCCGCCTTGGTCGGGCACTCGGCCTGCTCGGTGACGGCGTCGACGGTGACCACGGCCTTCGACAGGCCACGGGTGCCGGACAGGTCGGTGGCGCTGCCCACGGTGAGGTGGACCGGCTTCTCCGACAGCCAGGTGACAGTCGGCACCGGGCTCGACTCGGCGGCCGACGGCGTGACCGTTCCCGGCAGGGGCGCCCGCGCGCACCCCGCGACGAGCAGGGCGGCGCCGACGAGGACGGGGAAGGCTCGCATGCCGCCCAGTCTGACAAACCCGCGCCCCCGACCGCGGGAGACCCGCCGGGGCGATGTCCGGCGACCCCGGCACAGAATGGAGTCGATCTCGACTCCTACCCTTCGTCCGACCCACGACAGGGCGACGCGTCGTGTCCCTGGCGGTCGAGGACCGTGCGCGGGCCCACGCGGTGCCCACGATGCGCCGCCGGCACCGGGCCGCACCGGGTCGGGTATAGAAAGGTGGGCATGCTCTACCCCACCTACGCCCGCGTCGACCTGGGCGCCATCGAGGCGAACCTGCGGGCCGTGAGGGAGCGGACCGGCGGCCGTGAGGTGATGCTGACGGTGAAGGCCGACGCGTACGGGCACGGGGCGGTCGCGGTGGCGCGCCGGTGCGAGGCCTCGGGCGCGGCCGACCGGCTGGGCGTGGCGACGGTGCCCGAGGCGCTGGAGCT
>JBHAES010000126.1:0-4467 GCA_041855725.1 Actinomycetota bacterium | reverse complement strand
GCTGGAGGACGTCACGCCGGCCGGCGGCCACCGGGGCTGGGCCGACCGGCTCGCCGACCGCCTCGCCGCCGAGGCGCGCGCCGACGGGCGCGGCTTCGCGTACGCCAACCTCGCCGTCCGGGGCCGGCTCCTCGCCGACATCACGGGGCGCCAGCTCGACGCCGCCCTCGCCCAGGAGCCCGACCTCGTCAGCATCTGGGGCGGCGGCAACGACTGCCTGCGGCTGGGCACCGACGTCGACGCGCTCGCGGAGCGGCTCGAGGCCGCGGTCGTCCGGGTGCGCGCGACCGGCGCCGACGTGCTGATGTCGACCACCACGTACGTGCGGGGCGCGCCCCTGGTGAGCCTCGCCCACCCGAAGGCGGCCGAGCTCACCGCGAACGCCTGGTCGATCGCCCGCCGCCACGGGTGCTACCTCACCGACGTGTGGAGCCTCGTGGCGCTGCGCGACTGGCGGATGTGGGCCGACGACCGGATCCACCTGTCGCCGCTGGGTCACGAGCTGGTGTCGCTGCGGGCGTGGGCGGCGCTGGGGCACCCGGTGCCCGACGGCTGCTTCGACCCGTTGCCGCCCCAGCCGGCGGTGCCCGTCGGGGAGCGGCTGCGCGGCCACGCCGCCTGGGCCCGCACCTACCTGGTGCCCTGGCTGGGCCGCCGCCTCACCGGCCGCTCGTCGGGTGACGGCCTGACCGGCAAGCGTCCTATCCTCGACGCCTGGGGCTGACCCGGGGCCGTAGGCGATCCGACCACCAGCACCGGGGGCGCGTCCGCGCGGGCCCCGATAGGGTGAGCGCATGACCGCGACTCTGATCCTGCTCCGCCACGGCGAGAGCGAGTGGAACGCCAAGAACCTCTTCACCGGCTGGGTGGACGTCGACATCAACGAGAAGGGTGTCGGCGAGGCCAAGCGCGGCGCCGAGCTGCTCGCCAGCGAGGGCCTGCTGCCCGACGTGGTGCACACCTCGGTGCTGCGGCGCGCGATCCACACCGCCTACCTCGCCCTCGACGGCTGCGACCGGCACTGGGTCCCCGTACGCCGCTCGTGGCGCCTCAACGAGCGTCACTACGGCGACCTGCAGGGCAAGAACAAGGCGCAGACCCTCGAGCAGTACGGCGAGGAGAAGTTCATGCTGTGGCGCCGCTCCTACGACACGCCGCCGCCCGTCATCTCCGACGACAACGAGTTCAACCAGTTCAGCGACCCGCGCTACGCGTTCCTGCCGCCCGAGGCCCGGCCGCTCACCGAGTGCCTGGCCGACGTGGTGGTGCGCATGCTGCCGTACTGGTACGACGCGATCGTGCCCGACCTGCGCGACGGCAAGGTCACCCTCGTCGCCGCCCACGGCAACTCGCTGCGGGCGCTGGTGAAGCACCTCGACGGCATCTCTGACGCCGACATCGCGGGCCTCAACATCCCCACGGGCATCCCGCTGCTCTACGAGCTCGACGACGACCTGGTGCCCGTCACCAAGGGCGGCCGCTACCTCGACCCGGCCGCCGCCGCGGCCGCGATCGAGGCCGTGAAGAACCAGGGCAAGAAGTAGGCCGCGACCCGCGTCGCCGTGGGCGGCGCGGGTGCGCGGGGCAGGGTGGAGCCGGTCTCGGCTCCACCCTGTGCTCGTTCTTGGTCCGCCTCGCTATCCTCGCGGCGTACGGGCACGAGCACGCCCCCGGTGCCGCAGGGTGTGGGTGCTGCCCGTCGCCGCAGCACGGTCCAGACCAGGCAAGGAGGCCGAAGATGGTGAGCACGGGCGGTCCGGTCGAGTGCACGAGCGCTCCCGTCGAGTGGCGGCCGGGACCAGGGGCGGTCGTCGCGATGTCGCTGCTCGGGGTGGTGCTGTTCGTCGTGGGCCTGGCCGGGTTCGTCGTGCTGTTCGCCGTCACCCACCCGGGCGTCACCGGGTTCACGGTCGGCACGAGCGAGTTCCTCGTCGGTCTGGTCGCGTACGGGCTGGGCCTGGCGGCTCTCATGGCGGTGCACGAGCTCGTGCACGGCGTCGCCGTCCGGTTGTACGGCGGGCGGCCCACCTACGGCGTCACGATGATCGCGAAGGTGCTGCCGGCGCTCACCACGGCCCATCCCGGCCACCGGTTCGGACGGGGACGCTACGTGGTGGTGGCGCTCGCGCCCACGGTGCTGCTCACCGCGATCCTCGCCGCGCTCGTCCCGCTGCCGTGGGGCGGCTGGCTGGTGCTCCCCGCCGCGCTGCACCTGTCGGGCTGCAGCGGCGACCTGGTGCTGGTGTGGAAGGTGCTGACCCAGCCGCGGGGTACCCGGTTCGAGGACCAGGGCGCGTCCCTGCTCCTGCACCCCGCAGCCGATCCCGCCTGAATCACCCTGGGGACAACCGGCACAGCGGGGTGGCTGCGGCCGTACGGTGGCGCCATGACGTTCGATGATGTGTCCCCGCACGCCGCAGTCTCCGTCCTGGCCACGCTGCTCACCAAGCCGAGAGACCGGCAGGTGACGATGTCTGGCACCTTCACCCACGGGTGCACCTCGCTGTCGGTCACCGTGACCCGAGCCGGCGGGCGCACCCGTGAGGTCGACTGGTTCGACGAGGGCCCGCTCTGTGACCTGCTGGACCGGCTGCGACCCGAGCAGGGGGTCACCTGGGCCGTCGAGACGGTCGTCGACCGCGACGGCACCTGGCGCTGGTACGCGGTCGACATCGACCCCGCCCACGCCGTGCTGCGCCCCGTCGAGCTCTGGCAGCAGCCGCAGCCGCTCCCGCCGCTCACCGCCGAGGCGGCCGACGAGCTCGACCGGGTGTGGCGGGCCGGAGCGGAGTGCTACCGCACGCAGCCGCCGGCCACCGAGGCGGAGCTCGCCGCCCTGGCCGAGGCGCTCGGCACACCGGTGCCGCCCCAGCTCGCCGCGCTGCTGCGCCGCACCGACGGCGCCGAGATCAGCCTCGACGTGCCCGACCCGGAGGAGGAGTGGGACGAGGACGAGGAGTGGGACGAGGACGACGAGAAGGACGAGGATGACGAGGAGTACGACGAGGACGAGGCCGACGACCACCCGTGGGCGCAGACGGTGACCGCCGGCCGGCACCTGCTGTCGACCGCAGAGATCGCCCGTGAGAAGCAGAACTGGGCCGCGCTGGCCGCCGACGGCCCGTACGACGGGGTGTGCTACGACCTGGGGCGGCCGGGCACCACCCAGCCCCGCCTCGTCCACCCGGGCTGGATCCCGTTCGCCACCGACGGGGCCGGCAACTACCTGGCCGTCGACACCGTGCCCGGGCCCGCCGGCGTCGCCGGCCAGGTGCTGGAGTTCGGCACCGACCTCAACCACGGCCCGTTCGTCCTCGCCGACTCGCTGGTCGACTTCCTCGCCGGCCGCCGCCACCCCTGGCCCGGCACCACGATCGACCACCGCGTCGACCCGCCGTCCCCGCGCCCCCTCACCGTCGACGACGTGCCGGCGCACGTGCAGTCGCTGCGACTGTTCCACCTCAGCGAGGCGGCCGGGTCGGTGATCGCGGCCGCGTCGCGGCTGAAGAGCCTGCTGCTGCGCGACGTCGACGCCGTCGACCTCAGCGGGCTGCAGGGGCTGCCGCTGCAAGAGCTGTGCCTGCTCGACCTCGCCCGGGTCGACCTGGCCCCGCTCGCCGGCCACCCCACGCTGCGCCGGGTGTCCGTCGAGGCCGTCGACGACCTGACCGGCGGCGAGGCGCTCGCCACGCTGCCGGCCCTGGAGTCGGTCTCCTGGTCAGGAGAGCTGCCCGACGAGGTCGCCGCGTCTCTCGGCCGCGTCCACCGGCTGGAGCTGGGCGACCAGGGCGGGCTGGTCGCCGCCGTGGCGACGCTGCGACGGGTCGCCCCGAGCCTGCCGCTCACCGTACGCGAGGAGAGCGGCAGGCTGTGACCTGGACGTGCCCGCCCGGCGGGGGCCTCAGCCGTACGTGACCTCGTCGGAGAAGAGCGACGAGATGGACTCGCCGGTGTTGATGCGCCGGATCGCCTCGGCGAAGAGCGGGGCGACCGACAGCACGGTGTGGTTGGGCAGGTCGACCTTGGTGGGCACGGTGCTGGTGCTCACGATCTCCTCGAACCCGGCGCCGGCGAGGCGTTCGCGGGCGGGGCCGGTGAACAGCCCGTGGGTGCAGGCCACCGAGATGCGCCCCACCCCCTCCTCGCGGAGCTTGTCGGTGAGCTCGACGATCGACCCGGCGGTGGCGATCTCGTCGTCGAGGATGATGACGTCGCGGCCGCGGACGTCGCCCACGATGGCGTCGACGATCACGCGGTCGTCGGACTGGCGCCGCTTCGAGCCGGCCGCCACGGGCACGTCGAGGGCGCGGGCGAACCGGTTGGCGAGCTTGGCGCTGCCGAAGTCGGGCGACACGACCACGGTGTTGCCGAGGTCCTTGGTGAGGAAGTGGGAGGCGAGCACCTTGGTGGCGTCGAGGTGGTCGACGGGCATGTCGAACATGCCGTGCACCTGCGGCGAGTGCAGCG
>JBHAES010000125.1:0-5197 GCA_041855725.1 Actinomycetota bacterium | reverse complement strand
GCACGAACGGGTAGCGGTCGAGGGGGCGGCGCAGGCCCACGTCGCCGCGGGGCGCCCCCAGCTCGAACTCGACGACGGTCGGCTGCAGCGGGTGGGAGAGCCGGTTGTCGTCGAACGTGCCCATGCGCAGCCGCTCCTGGCGCAGCAGGTCGAGGTCCACGTCGGCGACCGCGCGGCGCGGACCGACCGGGAACCGCTCGGTCTCGGCGAGCTGCACCCCGTTCTCGAAGACGAGGGTCTGCCCGTCCCACGCCAGGTCGGTGGTGGACTCCCCCTCGCCGGCCGCGGCGAACACGTACGCCGCCCGGCACCGCAGCGACGCCGCCCGGCACAGGTCGCGGCGCGCCTCGGCCTTGGTGACGGTGATCGGCGAGCTCGACAGGTTCACCAGCACCGTCGCCCCGGCGAGAGCGGCCTGCGCCGACGGGGGGACCGGCACCCACATGTCCTCGCAGACCTCGACGTGCACGACGAGGCCCGGCACGTCGGTGGCGCGGAACAGCACCCGGGCGCCGAACGGCACCGGCTCCCCGCCGAGCCGGATCACGCCGTCGACACCCGCCCCCGACGCGAAGTGACGCGCCTCGTAGAACTCCCGGTAGGTCGGCACGTACGACTTCGGCACCACCCCGAGCACCCGGCCCCGGTGCAGCACGACGGCGCAGTTGTAGAGCCGGCCCTCGAAGGCCAGCGGCGCCCCCACCACCAGCACCGGCAGCAGGTCGCACGAGGCCGCCCGCACCCGCTCCACCGCGGCCACCGCCGCGTCGAGCACCGGGTCCTGCAGCAGCAGGTCGTCGATGGCGTAGCCGGTGAGGCACAGCTCGGGGAACACCGCCACCGCGACCGCCTCGTCGGAGCACTCCCGGGCGATCGACACGACCGTGTCGGCGTTGGTGAGCGGGTCGGCGATCGCGACCGGCATGGTGCAGGCCGCGACCCTGGCGAACCCTTGGTCATAGGCGGAGTAGAAGTCCACCCCCCGAGTCTGGCAGGTCGCACCGACAACGACCATGCCATGCCGCTCCCCGGCCGACCCGGCCGACCCCGGCTCGAGAGGTGACATCGGCTCGAGGAGTGGCAGGCCCGACTCGACACGTGGTGGGGATCGAGGGGGTACGAGGGGACCACCCGCAGGGGAGCCGGGAGGGCGACCCCGGGCTCAGCCTCGTACGATGCCGGCGACGACCTCGGCCAGCCGGGTGCGGTAGGGCTCGGCGAACTCGCGGGCCGGGGCGAGGCACCAGCCAGCGTCGACGCCCCGCAGCCGCAGCCCCTCCTTGAGCACGACGGGGAACGTGGCGGCGTCGAGCAGCTCGCGCAGCGGGGCGAGCGCTTGCTGCCGGGCCTGGGCGAGGGCGTGGTCGCCGGCCAGGTACGCCTCGTAGATGCCGGTCACCAGCTCGGGCACGACGGTGGCGGTGGACGAGATGGCGCCGTCGGCGCCGGCGGCGAGGGCGTCGAGGATGAGGGTGTCGCGGCCCATGAGCACGGCGAACCCGGCAGGACGGCGGGCGAGCAGCGCCTCGGTGTCGGCGAGCACGCCGGCGGAGTCCTTGAGGCCGATGACGTTGTCGATCTCGGCGAGGCGCAGCACCGTGTCGAGGTCCAGCCTCACCTGGGTGCGGGCGGGGTTGGTGTAGAGGATCACTGGCAGCGACGTCGACGCGGCGATGGCCGTGTAGTGGTCGATCAGCTCCGACTGGGTGGGGGTCATGAAGTACGGGGTGAGCACCGACAGCGCCGCCACCTGGCCCACCCGCTCCACCATCGCGGCCGTGCGCACGCAGTCACGGGTGGTGATCTCGCTGGCCCCGGCGTAGACGGGGACCCGGCCCGCCACGTGCTCGACGGTCACCTCGACCACCCGCTGCTTCTGCTCGGGGGAGAGCCCGTAGATCTCCCCCGACGACCCGAGCACGAACACGCCGTGCACCCCGCCGGCGATCACGTGGTCGATCACGTCGCGCAGCCCCTGCTCCATGAGCTTGCCGTCGGCGTCGAGCGGGGTGACCAGGGCGGGGATGATCCCGGTGGGCGTCGCGTACGGCCTCGTCATGGCACTCATCCTCGCACCAGGCCTCGGCTTCGGGGAGCGCTTTCCAAGAGTTGGGGCGACCTCGTACGCCGGCATGCCGCCACAGCCCTCCCCCGCCCCCGGTGCCGGGCACGCCGGCTCAAGGATCCACGAGGAGTGGTTTGTAGTACTCCTACAAACCGAGCACCCAGCAAGGCTGCGACACGCCGATGGTCGTTGTAGGGATACAACAAAGTCAGGATTGGAGTCGAGATCGGCTCCAATCCTTGCGGCGCCCTCGGCGGTGTCGGCGATCCCGTACGGACGGCGGGCAGGCATGCCCCCGCCAGGGCGGACGCGCCAGGGCGGGTGCGACCACGGTGCGGCCCATGCGACCGGGCGGGCTCGTGGTCTCGTCCGGCCCGGCGACCTCGTCCTGCGTGCGGCCGTCCCGACCGGGACGGCTCCTGGCGGCTTCAGCGGCTCAGGGTTCGCGGTGGGAGCGGATCCACATGAGCACAGCCGCCGCCGACGCCACCACGATCAGGGCTGAGGCCAGGGCGGCGAGGGCGACGACGAACGCCTTCGGGTGGCCGACGACCCGGGCGTACGCGATGCCGACGAACCCCCAGGCCACGACGACGCCGACGACCACGCGGCCGGGCAGGTAGCGTACGGTGACCATCGCCGCGACCATGGTGGCCACCACGCCCAGCACCCACCAGGTCTCAGGCACCACGTGCGGCGGCCGGAACCCCCACTCGCGGGCGACGACGCCGACCGTGGCGGCGACCATCACGGTCATCTGGCCCAGGAGCACGGCGAACGGGAGCTGGGTGAGCTGCCGGTCGAGCAGCCCGGCGCGCTCGGCGAGGCCGCGGCGGAGCGTGCGGGCGAGCGCGGCCCAGGTGAGGATGGCGAGCAGCAGGCTCGTCCGGACCCGGCCGCCCTGCACCGCGGCGACCCATCCCAGCAGCAGGAGCAGCGACGCGAGGGCCGGGTAGGCGGTGACGTCGACGCGGCGGCTGCGCTGCGACCACGGCAGCCAGGCCCACAGGCCGTAGCCCGTCACGAGCGCGAGACCCGGCAGCCAGGCGAGGTGCTCGACACCGGCGGGGGTCAGCGGGGTCGCGTCGGGGCGCAGCAGCCCGCTGGGGGCGTCGGGCAGCGCGCCGCCGCGGGTCGTGAACGACACCAGCAGCGCGAGACCCACGAGGGCCGTCACGAGGGCGGCCAGCCGTGTGGCGAAGTCGGAGGCGGCGAACCGGCGCAGGTCGGCCAGGGTCACCGGCTCGTAGCTGGCGGCTCCACGCCCCAGCCGCCCGGTGCCGGGCTGGTGAGGCTCGTGAGCCGGGTCCATGCGCGCTCCACGGGTGTCGTCTCGGATGCAGTCCACCTTAGGAACCGCGGGTCAATCATGTCCCGGCTACGGTGCACCCCGCTGGAGCCGCCCGCCGGCCCGGCTCGCCAGGGTCCCGCGCCGGTGCCGGCGCACGCTGCGACCTGGCGCGGATCGAGGACGGGAGTCGATCTCGGCTCCGGCCCTGGGGCGCCGCGCCGGGGCCCGTACGACCCGGTCTGGAAGCAGCCTCGGCCCGGGGCTCAGCAGGCGAAGGCGATCCCCTGGTCTCGGGTCGTCCCGCTCACCACGGCGCGCTCGATCTGCACGATCAGCCCGGCTTGCGGGCTCCAGCCGCGCCAGCGCAACCGGCCGGCGAGGGTGGGCAGCTGCACGAACTCGATGGAGCCGAAGGCGCGACAGGCTTCGGTGAGGGTGTCGAAGCGGCCGACGCGGCGCAGGGTGTCTGAGTCCTGGTCGACGGGCCAGGGACGTCCCGCGTAGGCGATGAAGTCGAGGCTCATGGGGGGATCACCTCCATCAGGGCTCCGCGGCCCTCCCCCGCGGAGGTGCGGGCCGCCACGGGAGAGGGTCCGCCTTCCCACGATTGTAAAGGGCAAAATCGTTTGGGGCAACCACGAGTTTTGGCGCCTGTGAAGGTTTGCATGATTTTCCTTCCCTATGAGGGTTTCGCGGCGTCGTGCGATATGGCCGGGTCGGGTGGGATCGGTCTCACAGCAGCCGTCGCGGCCGCGACCGTCTCGCCCCGTCGCGCGTACGCAAGGACGGGGCAGGGGCTGCTCGCCGCGGGGAGGTCGGCTGCGGTAGCGTGCCCACGGGCACGAGAGGAGTCGAGGATGAGGCCGATCAGCCTGATCGGGGTACCGACCGACGTCGGAGCGAGCCGCATCGGGTGCCGGCTGGGGCCAGGTGCGCTGCGGGTGGCGGGTCTGGCGCCGGCGCTGGAGGCGCTGGGCGCCGACGACGTACGAGACTGCGGCGACCTCACCGGTCCGCCCAACCCTGAGCTGCCGCCGGTAGACGGCTACCGTCACCTGGCCGAGGTGGCCGCGTGGAACCGTACGCTGCACGACGCCACCTACGCCGAGCTGTGCGAGGACCGGCTGCCGATCGTGCTGGGCGGCGACCACAGCCTGGCGGTCGGGTCGATCAGCGCGGTCGCCCGCCGCTGCCACGAGCAGGGCCGGCGGCTGCGGGTGCTGTGGTTCGACGCGCACGCCGACTTCAACACCGCCGAGCTCACCCCGTCGGGCAACATCCACGGCATGCCGGTGGCGTGCCTCACCGGGCACGGGCCCGACGAGCTGGTCGGCATCGGCGGCCGCACGCCGGCGGTGACCGCCGACATGGTGCGCCAGGTGGGGCTGCGCTCGGTCGACCCGGGCGAGAAGGGGTTCCTGGTCGAGCAGGGCGTGCACGTCTACGACATGCGCTACCTCGACGAGGCCGGCGTCCGTCGCACCATGGAGCTGGTGCTCGACGGCGTCGACGCCGACACCCACCTGCACGTGTCGCTCGACCTCGACTTCGTCGACCCCGGCATCGCCCCCGGCGTCGGCACGCCCGTGCAGGGCGGCCCGACCTACCGCGAGGCGCACCTGGCGATGGAGATGGTGGCCGACACCGGCCGCCTCGGCTCGCTCGACCTCGTGGAGCTGAACCCGTCGCTCGACGTGCGCAACGCCACCGCCGAGCTCGCCGTCGACCTGGTGGGCTCGCTCTTCGGCAAGTCGACGCTGCTGCGCATGCCCGTGGGGTGAGCGGCGCCTCGGGTGGTACGGGCCTCGGGTCGTACGTGGCACCCGGGAGACCCGCGCCCT
>JBHAES010000124.1:0-2841 GCA_041855725.1 Actinomycetota bacterium | reverse complement strand
GTGACGTGGCGGGAGAGGTCGACGGTGCTCGGCTGGCCCGCCTTCGCGTCGTCGACGGCGACGGGCGAGAAGGTCATGAGCGGCCGGGTAGAGGCGATCGTCCGCAGGGTGAGCATGGCGGTGACCGGCTCGGTGGTGCCGTCGGTCACCGTGACGGACAGCTGCCCGGTGGTGCCCGCCGGCGCGTCGACCGCGGCCGCCGCCGACAGGGTGCCGTCCTGCAGCGAGGCGGTGAAACCAGCCGGGGTCGGGCCCAGGGTGAACACGGCCCGCGCCACGTCACCGGGGTCCTTGTCGGTGACCATCGCCCGCAGGTCCACCTGCTTGGCGGCCTCGCCGGCGGCGAGGGTCACGTCGGAGGGCCGCAGCACCGGCTGGTGCAGCCCCGACGACGTCACGTCGACGGGCAGGGTGAGGGTGGCGGTGAGGCCGTCGGGGTCGTCGGCGCCGGTGCCGTCGGTCACCTCGAACGTGATCGACGACGGGCCCACGTAGTCGGCCTCGGGCCGCAGCTGCAGGGTGCGCTCGTCCTTCACCAGCGGCGTGGTGTCGGCGCCGACGCTGGCCTTCACGAGCGCGCCGAACGTGACGACGGGGCGGCGTCCGGGGCGTACGACCACGTAGTCGTCGAGGGGGATCGTGAGCAGCTCGCCGGCCTTCACCGTCGCCGGCAGCCGGGCCGGGTCGAGGTACGGCGGCAGCGCCGTGGCGGCGGGCACGACCACGGCCGCCTGCCCCGTCTGCCCGTCGGCGTCGGTGACGGTGTAGAGCACCACCTGCCGCTGGTCGGTGACGGGCACCGACACGGTCCCCCCGTCGACGGTGACCCCGGCGTCGGCGACGCTCACGCGCAGGTCGCTGCGGCTGCCGTCAGGGTCGTGGTCGTTGGCGAGCACCGGCACCTCGACCCGCTGCCGGCCCGCCACCTCCTGCGGGGCGACGATGTCGTCGGCGGCGACGGGCGCCTTCAGCGGCGCGGCCGCCGTGGTCGTCACCGTGAGCACACCCCGGGCCTGGCCGCCCTTGCCGTCGGAGATGTCGTAGTAGTAGCGCAGAGACCCTTCCTGCGCCGGGGTGGTGAGCTCCACCCGGCCCGCCACGGTCGCGGCGGCGACGGTGGCGGCGGAGTCGACCGGCGTCACCGAGTCGGCCACGAGCCCGGGCCGGTCGCCGTCGGGGTCGACGTCGTTGACGAGCGGGTTCACCGAGACGAGCCGGCCCGGCCGGGCGGTCACGTCGTCGGGGGCCGCGACCGGCGACTGGTTGGCGGCGGCCGGCGGCGCCACCCCGACCTGCACGGTCGCCGACGCCTTCGCCCCGTACCGGTCCTGCACCTCGTACGCGAACGTGTCGGTGCCCGACGCCGTGTCGGGCGCGGTGTAGACGATGCTGTCCCCGCTGACCGTCGCCGTGCCCCGGGTCGGCGACTCCTTCAACCCGACGAGGGTGACCGAGTCGCCGTTGGGGTCCACGCCTTCGACGGGCACCGTGAGGGTCGCGGTGCCGCCGGCCAGCACCCGGCCCGCCACCGGGCGCGGCTGCGGCGGCTGGTTGGTGGCGTCGAGAGCGGTCACGTGCACCACCACCTCGGCCGAGGCGTAGTTGCCGGCCGCGTCGCGCACCGTGTAGGTGAGGCGGGCGGTGCCCGGCTGCGGCCCGGCGCGGAACCGGACCGCGTCCCGCGACACGAACGCGTCCCCCAGCCCGCCCAGCTGCGTCACGGCCGGGTCGACGGTCAGCGGCAGGCCCGACGGCGACACGTCGTTGCCGAGCACCGCCACGGTCACGATGTCACCGGCCCGGACGACGGCCTCGTCGGCGACCGCGACCGGCGGCACCGCCGTCGAGGTCGGCGGCAGCGGCATCACCGTCACCCGGCCCTGGGCGGTGCTGGCGCCGTTGGAGACGGTGTAGCCGAAGTCGGTGGGCCGGGTGAGGCCCGCGGGCGCGCTCACCCGCAGCACGTGGTGGTCGACCACGGACACCGCCAGCCCGCTCGTCGGCGGCACCTGCACCGACTGCACCACCAGCACCCCGCCGGTCGGGTCGGAGTCGTTCGCGAGCACGTCGACGAGGGTCGAGGTGTCGGAGGGCAGCAGGGCGAGGTCGTCGTCGGCCACCGGGGCGCCGCCAGCCGCCTCGGCCACGTCCACCCGTACGGCCCCCGTCGACACGCTCGGGCCGTCGGAGACCTGGTAGTCGACGTAGTAGGTGCCCGGCAGCTGCGAGGTGACCGTGAACGTGCCCGCGTCGAGGTCGGGCACGACCTCCTGCTGCACGCCGGCCGCCGCCACGGAGGTGAGCCGGATCGCGTCACCGTTCGGGTCGGTGTCGTTGCGCAGCGGTGCCACCACCGCCGCCCGGCCCTGCACCGCCGTGACGTGGTCGGCGTTGGCGACGGGCGGCTGGTTGCCGGTCTCCTTCACGGTGAGCCGCAGCGTGCCCTCGGCGGTGGTGGTGCCGTCGCTGACCACCAGGCCCACGTCACGGACACCGGCGGGCGCGGTGCCGAGGTCGCGTACGGTCACCACCCCGTCGGCGCGGAACCGTACGGCGAGCCCTGAGGGGGTGTCGACCGACTGCACGAACACCGCGTCGCCCTCGGGGTCGACCCAGTCGGGCAGCACGTACACGGTCGCCTCGGCGCCCTGGGCGACCGTGGCGCTCGACTGCCGCAGCGGCCGCGGGGCGGTGTTGACGTCGTCGCCGACGACCCGCAGCTGCACCTGCGCCTCGGCCTCGCCGCCGCGGCCGTCGGAGGCGGCGTACCCGAAGGCGACGGTTCCGGTCGGCGCGTCGGCGGGCATCGTGACGGCGAGCGCCTCGCCCCCTCGTACCTGC
>JBHAES010000123.1:0-5493 GCA_041855725.1 Actinomycetota bacterium | reverse complement strand
TGCTCGAGCTCGGCGCGCCGCGCCGGGCGGTGCAGCACCAGGCGTACTGGGTGCGGGGGCGTGCGATGGGGGTCTGGCAGCCCGCCGAGGTGGCCTGAGACCGGGGCTCAGGCTCAGGGCGTCACCTCGTCGACGAACCTCCGTACGAAGGGGTCCACGACGTCAGGCCGGTCGCGCTGCACCCAGTGGCCGGCGCCGTGCACGACCAGCAGCCGCGCGTCGGGGATCGCCGCCGCAGCCGCCCTTGCCCGCGCCACCGGGACGCCGCTGTCGCGGTCGCCGTGCACCACGAGGGTCGGCACCTGCACCGACGCCAGCCGGTCGACGTACGAGGTGCGCAGCCGCAGCGGCCCCACCTGGTCGCGCTGGAAGGCGTCGAAGGCTGCGAAGCCGGGGTGACGGGCCGCGGCGGCGACCGCGTCGAGCAGCTCCGGGGTGCGCCGGGCCGGGTCGCGGACGATCTGGGCCACGCTCGCGTCGAGCAGCCACCGGGACCGGCCGGTGAGCCGCGACAGCGCCGCGAGCAGCCCGGTGCGCTGCGTCGCCCACGTCACCAGCTGCACCAGCCCCGACCACGGGCCGTCGACCACCCGCTCGGTCAGCCCGTACGACCCCAGCAGCACCGCCCCCGACACCTCGTCGGGGCGGGCGAGCACATGACCGATCGTGAGGCCGCCGCCGAAGGAGAGGCCGCCCACGACATACGAGCCGAGCGCCAGCACGTCGACGACCTCGCCGACGTAGCCGACCATCCGCTCCCACGTGATCGGCCACGGCGGCATGGGGGAGCGGCCGTAGCCGGGATGGTCGGGGGCGACCACCCGGTAGCCGGCGGCGGCGAGCGCCGGCCCGAGGGCTCCCCACGACAGGGTGGCGCTGTCGAGCCCGGCGCCGTGGAGCAGCAGCACGGTGCCGCGCACCTCGGCGGCGGCCCACTCGACGTACGAGATCTCGCCCCAGCCGAGGTCGAGGGTGCGGCGCACAGGGTCCATCCCGTCAGGCTACGAGGAGTGCCCGGGCCGCGCCAGGGCGCTCGGCTAGGGTGGCGGCCATGAGCACCGAGGGGATCGACTACGCCGACCGGCTGCGCACCAGGTCGACCGTGTGGTGGAAGCGGCTGCTCAACGTGCAGGCCCCCTACCGGGCCCGGCTCCGGTCCTACGACCTGGGGCGCACCCTCGAGATCGGCTGCGGCATCGGCCGGTTGCTCGTGGCGCTCCCCTTCGGGTCGGTGGGCATCGACCACAACCCGCACTCCGTCGCCGAGTGCCGCCGCCTCGGCCTCGACGCCTTCACCAGCGACGACTTCCTGGCCGGTGACCGTGCCCGCGACGGCGAGTTCGACTCGCTGCTGCTCGCCCACGTCGTCGAGCACATGACCCCCGACGAGGCTCGTGACCTGATCGCCGCCCATCTGCGCTTCCTGCGTCCCGGCGGGAAGGTGCTGCTCATCTGCCCGCAGGAGAAGGGCTACACCACCGACCACACCCACGTGCACTACTTCGACGGCCCCGCCCTCGTGGGGCTGCTGCGCAGCGTCGGCCTGCGCCCCGCCACGGCGGCGAGCTTCCCGTTCCCGCCTCTCGCGGGTCGCTGGTTCCCCTACAACGAGCACCACGTGCTGGCGACCCGGCCGGCGTAGCGCGGACCCCGCGGATCGCCGGATGGTGCCGTGCCGGCGAGGGTGGCCGGTGTGCGAGCCCGTGCACGTCGGAGCGTCGTCGTACCGCGGTGGGGGAGCGGCTCGGGGTCGTCCCCCGTTCGGTCGCGCGACGGTGGCCCCTAGGCTGGGCGCATGGCTCTCAACCCTGGCGACCTGCTGTCGCGTCTGATGTCCCCCGGTGCCAACGCTCTGATCCTTGAGATCGACCTTGACCGGGGCGTGCTCCAGGCGGTGCCTGAGAACCCGCTCCAGATGGTCCGGGCCATCAACTCGCCCACCATGGGCACGCTCACCGAGGCGCTGCGCAAGGCGGCGTCCGACGAGCGGGTCCGTGGCCTGGTGGTGCACGTCGGGTCGTGCCCGCTGAGCGCGGCGCAGGTCGACGAGCTGGGGTGCGCGATCGCCGACTTCGGCGCGTCGAAGCCCACCGTCGCCTACGCGGAGAGCTTCGGCGAGATGACCAGCGGCATGTTCCCCTACCGGCTCGCGGCCCACGCGCAGGAGGTGTGGCTGCAGCCGACGGGCGCGGTCGTGCTCGGTGGTGCCGCCCTGCAGATCCTGCTGCTGCGCGGCGGTCTCGAGAAGCTGGGCCTGGAGCCCGACTTCGAGAAGCGGCACGAGTACAAGACGGGTGCCGACCAGCTCTCGGCCACCGAGGTCTCCGACGCGAACCGCGAGATGATGCAGCGCATCGCCGACTCGCTGGTCGAGGAGACCGTACGGGTCGTCGCGCAGCGGCGCGGCCTCGACGAGGCCGAGGTTCGCGCGGTGGTCGACGGCGGCCCGCTCGACGCGGCCCAGGCGCGTGAGCGTCGGCTGGTCGACCGGCTCGGCTACCGCGACGAGGTGTACGCGGCGGTGCGGGAGCGGTGGGGCGCCGACGCGCAGCTGCTCTACGCGGCCCGCTACACCGGCTCGCTGGCCACCCGGGTGCTGGACCAGGTGACCAAGCGGCACCAGCCGACGGTCGCGTGCATCCGGGTGCACGGCGGCATCGTGGTCGGCCGTGGCGTCCCCGCGTCGCCCACCGGCGGCGGCACCGCCGGCAGCGAGACGGTCACCGAGCACCTGCGCCAGGCGGCGGCCGACGACGACGTGGTGGCGGTCGTGCTCGACGTCGACTCGCCCGGCGGCTCCTACATCGCCTCCGACACGATCTGGCGCGCGGTGCACCAGGTGCGCGAGAGCGGCCGTCCCGTGGTGGCGTCGATGGGTGGGCTCGCGGCGTCGGGTGGCTACTACGTGTCGATGGGCGCCGACGAGATCGTGGCCGAGCCGAGCACCCTCACCGGGTCCATCGGCGTGTACGCCGGCAAGGTCTTGACCACGGGCCTCTACGACAAGCTGGGCCTCGTCCGCGAGGGTGTGTACGCGGGTGCGAACGCGTCGTTCATGTCGGACGAGCGGCGCTGGACCGACGAGCAGCGGGCCCAGGTCGACGCCTGGCTCGACGCGGTCTACGACGACTTCACCGCCAAGGCCGCCGCCGACCGTCACCTGGCGATCGACGAGCTGCGCGCGATCGCGAAGGGCCGGGTGTGGACCGGCGCCGACGCCCTGCGCCACGGCCTCGTCGACCACCTGGGCGGCCGCGAGCAGGCGGTCGTGCGGGCCTGCGAGCTGGCCGGCGTCGCCCGTGACCGGGTCGAGGTGCGCGCCTACCCCGCGCTCGGGCTGCTGGAGCGGTTCCGTCCGGCGGAGTCGTCCGAGAACCCGGGCGGGACAGCCACCGCGGGCCACGACCTCAGCCTCGAGGGGCTGCTGCGTGCGGCGGCCGCATCCGCCGGGTTCGGGTACGCCGGCGTGCTGTCGATGCCCTGGCGCATCCGTATCGGGTGAGCCGACCCCGAGTGTCTTGACATCGAGAGGCCCCGCTAGATTGGGGGCCCTTGGGGGCGCCGAGGCCCCCTTCGAGGAGGGTCCATGAGGATCGGCATCCCGCTGGAGTCGCAGCCCGGGGAGACGAGGGTGGCCGCCACCCCGAAGACCGTGGGTCAGCTGGTGGCGCTCGGCTACGAGGTCGAGGTCGAGTCAGGCGCAGGCCTGCAGGCGAGCCACCACGACGACGCCTACGCGGCCGCCGGGGCCACCATCGGCGACTACCGGTCGGTGTGGCAGGCCGAGATCGTCTGCAAGGTCGACCCGCCGACGAGCGAGGAGATCGGGCGGCTGCGTGACGGCGCCACCCTGGTCTCGCTCATCGCGCCCGCCCTGCGCCCCGAGCTGCTGCAGGAGCTGGCGGGGCACGACGTCACCGTGCTGGCGATGGACGCGGTGCCACGCATCTCCCGGGCGCAGGCCCTCGACGTGCTCAGCTCGATGGCCAACATCGCCGGCTACCGGGCCGTGGTCGAGGCCGCGCACGAGTTCGGCTCGTTCTTCACCGGTCAGGTCACGGCCGCCGGGTCGGTGCCGCCCGCCAAGGTGCTCGTCGTCGGGGCTGGGGTCGCCGGTCTCGCCGCGATCGGCACGGCCCGCTCGCTGGGCGCGATCGTACGGGCCACCGACGCGCGCCCCGAGGTCGCCGAGCAGGTCGAGTCGATGGGCGCCGACTTCCTGGAGGTGCAGGTGGGCCGCCAGGAGGTGTCGAGCGACGGCTACGCCAAGGAGACCTCCGACGACTACAACAAGGCGGCCGCCGAGCTCTACACCGAGCAGTGCCGCGAGGTCGACATCATCGTCACCACCGCCCTCATCCCGGGCAAGCCCGCGCCGCGGCTGATCACCGCCGACATGGTGCGCAGCATGAAGGCGGGCTCGGTGATCGTCGACATGGCGGCGGCCAACGGCGGCAACGTCGAGGGCAGCGTGGCCGACCAGAAGGTGGTCACCGACAACGGCGTCACGATCATCGGCTACACCGACCTGCCCGGGCGCCTGCCCACGCAGTCGTCGCAGCTCTACGGCACCAACGTCGTCAACCTCATGAAGCTGCTCACCCCGGCCAAGGACGGCACCCTCGTGCTCGACCTCGACGACGTCGTCGTACGGGGGATGACTGTCGTCCGTGGCCGCGAGGTCATGTGGCCCCCGCCGCCGGTGCAGGTCTCGGCGGCGCCCGCGCCGGCGATGGCCGAGCCGCCCGCGGCTCCGCCGCCGCCACCGCCGAGGCGCCGCCACCCGGCTGCCTCGGCCACGGTCATGGCTGCGTGCGCGCTCGCCGCGCTGCTCGTGTTCTGGATCTCGCCCGAGCCCTTCCTCGGCCACTTCATGGTCTTCATGCTCAGCGTCGTGATCGGCTACTACGTCATCGGCAACGTGCACCACGCCCTCCACACCCCGCTGATGAGCGTCACCAACGCCATCTCGGGCATCATCGTGGTCGGCGCCCTGCTCCAGGTGGGCCAGGTCGGCACCCCGCTCGTCGTCACGGTGCTGGCGTTCGTCGGCATCCTGCTCGCGAGCATCAACATCTTCGGCGGGTTCACCGTCACCCAGCGCATGCTGGCCATGTTCCGGAGGGCTGAGGGGTGACGCTCACGCTGCTGCAGGGCTCCTACATCATCGCGGGGCTGCTGTTCATCCTCGCCCTCGCAGGCCTGTCGCGGCACGAGACCGCGAAGAAGGGCAACCTTTACGGCATCGCCGGCATGACCGCGGCCCTCACCGTCACGGTGCTGGGCGCCGTCGCCGGCATCGACGCCGCCGACGACGCGGCCGACCGGGTGGGCGCGGGCCCGGTGGCGCTGGGTCTGATGCTGCTCGCCATGGCGATCGGCGCCGTGATCGGCGTCTGGCGGGCCCGTCGGGTGGAGATGACCGGCATGCCTGAGCTCATCGCCATGCTGCACTCGTTCGTGGGCCTGGCGGCGGTGCTGGTGGGCTTCAAC
>JBHAES010000122.1:0-3584 GCA_041855725.1 Actinomycetota bacterium | reverse complement strand
GCTGCCGCCGTGGCCCCGGCGGCGGGGGCCGACCCGGTCGACGCCCCCGACTCACCTGACGCGGGTGCGAACGGGGCTCCCGCTAAGGTGGACACACCTGTGGACCTTTGAGAGGACAGCATGGCCCAGTTCACCTCCACCGTCTTCCAGAACGAGTTCCTGCCCGACGGCGGCACCGACGTCAACGCGATCGTCACGATCGACTGCCAGGGCGCCGGCATGGCCGGGTCGAGCGGCTCGGGGGCGGTGGGCGAGATCATCATCGTCGACACGTCCGGCTCGATGGGCGACATGAACATGCGCCTGGCGAAGCAGGCGGCGATGGTCGCGGTCGACAACATCCTCGACGGCACCTGGTTCGCCATCATCGCCGGCAACCACAAGGCCTACCTGCCCTACCCGATGGTCCGTACCGGCACGGGCATGGTGCAGGCCAACGACATCACCCGCCGCCAGGCGAAGGACGCGATCGGGCTGTTCCGTTCCGACGGCGGCACCGCGATCGGGGCGTGGCTCAACCTGGCGAAGGCGCTGTTCAACTCGGTGCCGGGCCTCACCCAGAAGCACGCCATCCTGCTCACCGACGGCGAGAACCACAACGAGACCCCCCAGCAGCTGGACGCGGCGATCCGCAACTGCCTGGGCCAGTTCCAGGTCGACGCGCGCGGGGTAGGCGTCGACTGGAAGGTCGACGAGATCCGCAAGATCGCGCAGGCGCTGCTCGGCACCGTCGACATCATCCCGTCGGCCTACGACATGCCGGCGGTGTTCCAAGAGCTCATGCAGAAGGCGATGGCCCGCGGCGTGGCCGACGCGCAGCTGCGGGTGTGGACGCCGCAGGGGGCGCAGGTGCTGTTCGTACGGCAGGTGTCGCCCACCGTCGAGGACCTCACCCACCGCGGGGTCGCGATCAACCCGCTCACGCAGGCCTACCCGACCGGCGCGTGGAGCGACGAGTCGCGCGACTACCACGTCGCGATCCGGCTGCCGGCGAAGGCCGTCGGCCAGGAGCAGCTCGCGGCCCGGGTGCAGCTCGCTGTCGGCCAGGACCCGCTCACCCAGGGCCTGGTGAAGGCCCGCTGGTCCAACGACGTGTCCCTCACCGCCCGCATCAGCCCCGAGGTGGCCCACTACACGGGGCAGACCGAGTTGGCGGCGGCGATCCAGGAGGGGCTCGCCGCGAAGGCGGCCGGCGACGACCGGACGGCCACCACGAAGCTGGGGCGGGCGATCCAGCTGGCGCAGCAGACGGGCAACGACGAGGCCACGGCGAAGCTCCGCAAGGTCGTCGACGTCGAGGATGCGGCCACCGGCACCGTGCGGCTCAAGCGCGGCGTCGACAAGGCCGACGAGATGGCGCTCGACACGGCCTCCACCAAGACGACCCGCATCCGGGGCTGACATGCCGGGCATCTGCGAGGCCGGGCACCGGTCGACCACCGACGACTACTGCGACGTCTGCGGGCTGCCGGTGCGCCCGGCGGCGGCCGGTGCGCCGGCGCCCGCACCGGCGGCGCCGACGCCCACCTCGCAGGCGTGCCCGAACTGCTCGGCGGCCAACCCGGGCGACGCCCTGTTCTGCGAGGCGTGCGGCTACGACTACACCACCGGCACGCTGCCGCGCACCGACCTCGCCGGCATGCTCGGCCTGCGCCGGGGCGACCCCCAGCCCGCCCAGGAGGAGCCCGTGACCCAGCCCCCCTCCCCGCTCGACATCGACACGCCGGCCCCCGACGCCGCCGAGCCCGCCGCGCAGCCCGGGGAGGCGGCCGAGGTCCCCGCCGAGCCGACGCCGCTCGCCGCACCCGCCGCCGAGGCTGCTCCACCTGCGGACGTCCCCGCGGCCGAGCCCGAGCCCGTCGCGGCAGCGGAGCCCGTCGCGACCGAGGCGAGCACCCCCGCGACGCCCCCGGCGGACGCTGCCGCCGCACCGGCGGCACCTCCCCCGGCGCCCGCCGTCGACGACGACACGCCGACCCGGGGCCGTCCCGCCCCCCGCCGCGAGGTGTGGGTGGCCGAGATCTGGATCGATCCCGACTGGTACGACGTGCAGTCGTCGCCCGACCCGATGCCGAGCGTGGGGCTGCCCGAGACCGTACGCCTCAAGGACACGAACCTGGTGGGCCGCGAGTCGAAGAGCCGGGGCATCGCACCCGAGGTCGACTGCGGCCTCGACACCGGCTGCTCGCGGCGCCAGGCGCAGCTGACCACCGACGGCTCCCGCTGGTACGTCGAGGACCTCGGCTCGGCCAACGGCACCTTCGTCGGCTCTGCCACCGGCCCGCTGCCCACCGACCCGATCACGACCCGCACCGAGCTCGGGCCCGACGACCGCGTCTATGTCGGCGCGTGGACCCGGATCGTCGTCCGCAAGGCGTCCCGCGAGGAGGCCGAGACCCTCTGACCGGCCCGGCCCGGTCCGCGCCGACCGGGTCGGCTGGCGCGCCCGTGCCGTCATCGCGGTCGCACCTGCCCAGGACCGGTCGGCGCGGGGCTGTCCCGTCAGCCGCTGGCGAACACGGTCGTGCCGGGCGCGGGGGTGTGGCAGGCTCGGTGCGTCAGGTCGTCAGAGGGAGGTCCCGTGGAGATCAAGGTCGGCATCCAGCACGTGGCGCGCGAGGTGCACATCGAGTCGGACATGTCCGCCACCGACGTCGAGCAGGCGCTCGCCGCCGCCCGCAGCGACCACGGCGTGCTGACCCTCACCGACGAGAAGGGCCGCAAGGTGCTCATCCCCGCCGACGCCATCGGCTACCTCGAGCTGGGCGCCGAGCACGCCCGCCGGGTCGGCTTCGGCGCCTTCTGAGGCCCCCGGCTCCCCCGCGCCGCGGCTGACGCTGGCTGACCGGGCACGACCCGGCGAGCCTCGCCCGGGCTCGTGCCCAGGTCGTACGCAGGATCCACCGCCCCGCTCGTCGGGACGCGGGTCAACGGGGCGCCGGGTCCTGGGGCGCGAGGGCGACCACCCGGTCGACGGTCTCGTCGATGGTGAGGTGGGTGGAGTCGATGAGGGTGACCCCGGGCGCGGCGTTCTGGAAGTCGACGAGGCGGGAGTCGTCGCGGTCGCGGCGCACCACCTGGTCGTGCAGCGCGGCGGCGTCGAGGCGGCCGCCCAGCTGGGCGTTGCGGCGCGCCATCCGCGCCTCGGGGTCGGCGACGAGCAGCACCCGCACGTCGGCGTCGGGGGCGACGACGGTGGTGATGTCGCGACCCTCGACCACGATGCCGCCCTCGCCGATGATCGCCTGCTGGCGGCGTACGAGCTCGGCGCGGCAGTCGGCGTTGGTGGCCACGGTGCTCACCCAGGCCGACACGTGGGGCTCGCGGATCTCGGCCGTGGCGTCGGCGCCGTCGACGAGCAGCCGCTGGTCGTCGGGGTCGGTGGTGACGTGGAGGTCGACGCCGCGGCACACGGCGGTGACGGCGGCGGCGTCGCCCGCGTCGACCCCGCGGCGCAGGCAGGCGACCGCCACCCCCCGGTACATCGCGCCGGTGTCGAGGTAGCGCAGCCCCAGCCGCCGGGCGACCCCTTTCGCCGCGGTGGACTTGCCCGACCCGGAGGGCCCGTCGATCGCCACCACGAG
>JBHAES010000121.1:0-3145 GCA_041855725.1 Actinomycetota bacterium | reverse complement strand
GGCGCTGGCCACCGGCTGCCGCCGCGTCAACATCGGCACGGCCGCGCTCGAGGACCCGCAGTGGTGCGAGCGGGTGATCGCCCGCCACGGCGACCGCATCGCCATCGGGCTCGACGTGAAGGGCACCCGGCTCGCGGCGCGCGGCTGGACCCGCGAGGGCGGCGACGTCTACGAGACCCTCGCCCGCCTCGACGCCGCCGGCTGCGTCCGGTTCGTCGTCACCGACGTGGCCAGCGACGGCATGCTGTCGGGCCCCAACCTCGAGCTGCTGGGCGCCGTCTGCGCCCGTACGGACAGCGCGGTGGTGGCCTCCGGCGGCATCAGCAGCCTCGACGACATCCGTACCCTGTGCGGCCTGGTACCCATCGGCGTCGAGGGCGCCATCGTGGGCACCGCCCTCTACGTGGGCAGGTTCACCCTGCCCGAGGCGCTGGCCGTGACCCGCGACCCGACCGGAGGTGGCCAGTGACCAGTGCACCCGCAGCCCGTTTCGGCGGCGCCACCGCCGCGGCCACCGACCTGCCGCCGCTGCTGACGGGCCGGATCGCCGACCTGCTCGACGGCAAGAAGATCGTCATGACCGGCGTGACCGGGTTCATCGGCGAGCAGATCCTGTGGAAGGTGCTCACCGAGTGCCCGGGCACCAGGGTCGGGGTGCTGGTGCGCCGCAAGGGGTCGGTGTCGGCCCACGACCGGGTGGTGTCGCTGGTCGGCAAGCGCATCTTCGCCGACCTGCGCAAGGCCGCCGGCTCGGCCGCTGCGCTCGTCGAGCAGCGCATCGAGGTGATCGAGGGCGACCTGCCGCACGTGCCCGACCTGCCCGACGACATCGACGTGCTGCTCCACTGCGCCGGCGACGTGTCGTTCGACCCTCCCATCGACCAGGCGTTCCTCACCAACGTGGTCGGCACCCGGGCGCTGCTCGACAAGCTGCTGGCCACCGTCACCGCACCCGACGGCACCCTCACCCGGGTGCCGCACTACGTGCACGTCTCCACCGCGTTCACCGCCGGCCGCCGTCGCGGCGCGATCCCCGAGGCGGCGCACCCCCACGACGTCGACTACGAGGCCGAGACCAAGGCCGCGCTGGCGATGAAGGACCTGATCGAGGCCCAGTCCCGGACGGCCCAGACCCTCACCCGGCTGCGGCGGCAGGCGGAGCGGCTGCACCGGCAGGCCGGCTACCTCACCACGGCGGCCGACACCGAGCGCCGCCGGCAGGAGTGGGTCAACGAGCAGCTCGTCGCGGCGGGCACCGAGCGGGCCCGCTCGCTCGGCTGGACCGACGTCTACACCTTCGCGAAGGCGATGGGGGAGCGGGTCGTCGCCGACGTGGGCAGCCGCATCAAGGTGTCGGTGGTGCGGCCGGCGATCGTGGAGTCGTCGCTCAAGCACCCCCACCCGGGGTGGATCGAGGGCTTCAAGATGGCCGAGCCGATCATCCTGGCCTACGGCAAGGGCAACCTGCCCGAGTTCCCCGCCTCGCCCGACGCGGTGATCGACATCGTGCCGTGCGACCACGTGGTGAACTGCATCCTCGCCGTCTGCGCCACCGAGCCCGAGGTCGGCAAGCCGGAGTTCTACCACTCCGCCTCGGGTGCCCGCAACCCGCTCACCTTCCGCGGCATCTTCGAGCTGATCCACCAGTACTTCTCCGAGCACCCGTACGTCACCGACCGTGGCTCCACCAAGCTCGCCGAGTGGGACTTCCCCGGCGCCGCACCGGTGGAGCGGGTGCTCACCGCCGGCGAGATCGGCTACAAGGTGGCCGAGCGGCTGCTGTCGTTCGCGCCGCGGGGGCAGGCGGTGCGCACGCTCGCGGCCCGGCTCGACAAGAGCGGCTCGCAGCTGTCGTTCCTGCGCCGCTACCTCTCCCTGTACTCGGAGTACCTGCAGTCCGAGCTGCACTTCGTCGACGACCGGGCGCTCGCGCTGCACCGGTCGCTGCACCCCGACGACGTGGCGGCGTTCGCGTTCGACACGGCCGCGTTCACGTGGGACGTCTACCTGCAGCAGATCCACGTGCCGTCGATCACCGCCCCGGTGCGCCGGCTCGAGAACGCCCGCCGTCGCCGCGGCGAGCGGGTGTCGACGTACCGGGACCTCACCCCGCTGGGCGAGGGGGAGCCGAGGCCGCCGGTGCTGGCCGCCTTCGACCTCGACGGCACCGTGATGAGCACCAACGTGGTCGAGACCTACCTGTGGTCGCGCCTGCCGGAGCTCTCCCCGGTGGGCAAGCTGCGCGAGGTCGCGGGCGTGCTCGGCTCGCTGCCCGCCTACCTCGTCGCCGAGCGGCGCGATCGCGGCACGTTCCTGCGGGCGATGTACCGCCGCTACCGGGGGGCCGACCTCGAGGCGCTGGAGGCGTTCGTCGACTCCGAGATGGCGCCGCACGTGCTCGACCGCATGTCGCCCGACGCGATCCGGCGCATCCGCGAGCACCGTGCCGCCGGGCACACCACGATCCTCATCACCGGCGTCATCCGGCCCCTCACCCGGCCGCTCGAGCCGCTGTTCGACGTGATCGTGGCCGCGGAGCTGGCCACCGACCGGGCGGGGCGCTGCACCGGGTTCCTCACCGGCCCGCCCATGGTGGGGGAGTCCCGCTCGGCGTGGCTGCACCACTACGCCGCCCTGCACGACGTCGACCTCGCCCAGAGCTTCGCCTACGCCGACAGCCACGTCGACCTGCCGATGCTGCAGGCGGTCGGCCACCCCGTCGCGGTCAGCCCCGACCTCGGCCTGCTGCGCGCCGCGAAGGCGGGCGGCTGGTCGGTCGTGGACTGGAAGGGCATGTCACCGCTGCCGCGCTGGAGCATGCCGTCGACGTGAGGGCCCTCGCGGCCGTCCACCCGAGCCCATCCATCTAGGAGGAGACATGTCGCGTCCGGGTTTCACCTTGGAGGTCGATGAGCGTACGCCGCCGCTGCTCGTCAGGTCGGGGTCACGCCTGCGCCTGGAGCGGTTCTCGCCCGGCACCCAGGTGGTCTACGGGCCCGACGCCGAGCCGTGGGGCGACCAGCACCAGATGGCTGCCGCGGCCCTCGCGTCCCCGCTCGCCGGCGAGCCGCTGGCCGACCGGCTCCGGCCGGGCATGCGTCTGACCATCACCTTCTCCGACGTCACCCGTCCCACGCCGAGGGCG